>JAKEIK010000042.1 GCA_022545895.1 Nitrososphaeraceae archaeon
AACTGACTCCATTGGTTTTCGTGAGTGTGGAGTATTTGATTCCTGTATAGATCCGATAATCCGATTCTTTCCATTTATGCAATTTAAATGGTCATCTGAACACTTAGAAGATGCCATTCAAACTCCACAATCGCCACAGAAGAATATATTCTCTGGATCAATACCATTTGAGTTACCATTTCCATAAAGAACCGGCCGAGTATATTATGTCCAGATGAGAATCCCGATTCATTCATTTATGTTGTTGTCGAAAGCCTCTAGCGTGAAAAGATAAATATTTAGATGTTTCCATGCCTATGGATCGTCTGGATTCAAAGATCGCCCTTGTATTGTCTAAATTAGATAAACAGGCTTTAGAGGAAAGAAGCAACAAGAATAATCTCTCCAAAGAGGAAATGATGCTATCCATAACGCACGATACGGGGCTATTTCTAAATATCTTGCTTATAGCCAACAAAGCAAAAAGGATTTTGGAAGTAGGGACTTCTGCTGGTTATTCTACGCTTTGGTTTGCTGATGCCATAATATACAACTATGGTCACAATAATGGAACCAAAGCTATTACAACAATAGAGTCAAACCCTACTAAGGTTACTAGAGCACGAAGAAACTTCGTCGAAGCAGGCGTGGATGACATGATAGAAATTGTTGAAGGAAATGCGCTGCATAAATTGAAGACTTTATTTAATTTCCACAATCAGATGAATTTTTCTCAGAAGAAAGAAGAATTTGATTTCATATTTTTCGATGCAGATAAGGAAAATCTAATCAAGTATTTTGACATTGTCATCCCATTCGTAAGGATAGGGGGAATACTTGTAGCTGACAACGCATTGTTTCCTGATGAATATAGAGCCGTTATGGCGAAGTATTTGGCCCATATTAAAAAAGCGAAAAATATCCGCTCAGTTACTCTGCCGATAGGCAATGGTGAAGAATTGTCAATAAAACTAGGCTAACTCGAACGTGAATTTTTCGTTCTAAATAGAAAATCCTCAATACTAAGTTGACGCTTCGGTATCTTGCTTATGCTTTCACCTCTCCAGTGCAAGACCAGAGCAAAAAAGGAGTATGTGGACTCCACATAATTCTATCAATACCAGAATTAGCTCATTCTTTTAGGCGGCACCTTTATACCTACGGGTAATTCTGAATATTAATAATGTCAACCTTAGATCTCAAGAAGACTGTTCATATAATTGTCCATGGACAGACCAACCTAGTCGGGACTGTTAAGGAAAAATTGATAGGACTTGGTTTTTCTGAGAATAGCTTACTACAGGCCTCTTTGGACAAAGTAGGGAATGAAGGCGATTATGTTGCAATGGCTTGGCCTCCAATGACTGCAAAACAGATTATACTAAACGAGATAACTGGTATTAGAGAAGATGCCCAGGAGGGTTTAGGTATGGGCGCTTGGGCAAAAGTAGAACAAAAGGAGCTCTCTAGGATACCCTTAACATAAAAACTTGCATTTACAAATATTCAAGCTTGGGCGCAAGCGATATCCAATCTTAAAGTTAATCGGACGATATGCTTTTACGCCCGACCAATACATATTGTTGCATGGAAAAGAATTTTTGTTATTTGTGCAACACTGAAGGTTCAACCATTTCGTGTCCAAAGTGTGAGAGGCCGACATGTAAGAGATGCATGAAGAGCTTTCCATTTTCAGAAGATCTCTGCCTAGAATGTGCTTCCACTGTTAAGACAGGATTGGCAGGATTGAGAAAAGATGAAGAAATTTTCTAGTAAATCTTTATATAAATTATAGCAAAGGGCGACGGAATAAAAAACTCCTATAAATGGTGAGTTTGTATTAGTATTTGAGTTCTCTACATGTTATAAGAGCTTAGCACCAAGCTCGCCGATTTATACCGTATTCAATAATAATAATAAGTGTAAAAGCCATTCATGACTTTATCCAACAGAGAACATGAAAAGCCATCCAGTGCATCAAGTGGTTTTGATTTCTCACGTTCTAGTTGGCTAGATTTTAGGAATTTCGCTTCTTTCGACAAAGTGGGATATAAGATTTCAAAACTGGACGGTATTATTTCCAAAATCAAACAGAGGGACTCGAGCATATTTAGGAAGGTCGTAATGGCCATGCAAACGCAGGATGTAGAAAGGGCTAGGTCTCTATCTTTAGAACTTTTAGAACTCAGAAAGACACTAAGAATTCTTGTAGATTCAAGAAATGCAATTGAACTTGTGCTGACACGGACTACCGGACACGTTGAAACCAATGAATCGACTGCTCTGCCAAATTCATGTAAATCAGATAAACAAGCAGTAATGGAACCCCAACCTGAACTTAATCGAGATGGCAGCAGTACAGGCACAGTTCTCATTAACTCCGGTGTAAAGAGGTATGAAATATATCGTAATATCCGCAAAAGTAATCACCTTAAAAAAAGTTCAGATAGAAACACAAAGAACAGAAAGATTGACAGAAATTCTGATCCACACTACTAATTGGAAGAAAGGGTAGGAATTCAGACTTGCTATGAAAGTACTCATTTGGTTGTTATTTGAGTAACATTTTTCCCAAGATATGATTTGTAGAATTGCATCTTTTGGAAAGACAAACTATATCTGTAACCACAGACAGTAACGAAATTCTTATTCAACAATAACATAACTGAAACGCCAATTATTCATAATAATTTGCCGCATTGTACATTGGTTCATAACTCCTGTAGAGAATCTTTTATCTTCCTCTTCTATATCCATGTGTAAATTTCGGATCGTACACTTTAGAAAATTCATAAGATCTAGGATCGAGAACAGAGCCGATGATTATTACTGCAGTTTTTGTTATTTTCGCCTCCTTCACCATTCTTGCAATGTTATCCAGAGTTCCTACTATTTTTTTTTCATCATCCCAAGTTGCTCGGTATACCACAGCGGCTGGGGTCTGAGAAGTATAGACCCCGCCCAAGAGTAAGTCATGCACAACATCTTCAATCAAATGCACACTCAAATACAGTGCCATCGTTGCACCATGCTTAGCTAACTCGACTATACTTTCACTTTGTGGGACCGGAGTCCTGGAAGCTACTCTTGTAATAATCAGTGTCTGAGTTATTCCTGGCAAGGTCAATTCTAAATTTAGTGATGCTGCTGCGCCCATCACAGCCGTTACGCCAGG
>JAKEIK010000043.1 GCA_022545895.1 Nitrososphaeraceae archaeon
AGAACTAAACCGAATGGTAAAAATGGAAATGGAAGGCTCAGTAGGCTAATCGTATTCGTACAACAAGCAGAATTAGTATTAGTACTAGTATTAGTGAAATAAAAGCAGCATAGCACCAACAACAGTAATAAAATAACCAGAGCGCAACAATAGCAATAGTGTAAGAATGTTTCCTAGTATTTCATTCCAACCTGTTGGAATTTTTTGTAAATCTCTATTGAGCGATCTTAACAAGTACAATCATGGTGAGCTAACAGCGAACCAAAAACACGAGTGATGAAAAACAGTGGTATTTTTAACAACACATCTGTGACGGGATTATCCTGTCAATGCAATAATCTGGTGAATAAATTGTATTCAAGATGATAAGCTTTAATGAAATGCTTATAAAGAGTTCTCATCTAAGCCTTCCTAAACTAATTGTTCAAAATGCTTCTAATGGGAGAACGCTTACAAGATGATAAATTTTGATTCCTTGATAGGGCAGCTTGGATTTACACCAACTTATACAACCCATCCAGTCTTTGCTGACGTATTCACTGCTATGATTGTAGCAGCACTTATTGCCATAGGATTGAATTTTGCATTTTCTATGTTGAGGAAAAAAACTACAGACATCCAAAAGATGAATGCTGTAATGAAAGAAACAACCGAATGGCGAAAGCAGTATATGGCGGCCGTCAAGAAACAGGACAAACCCAGAATCGAGGAATTACGAAAGAAACAAGCATACGTGAACAAGATGAGTATGGAACTCCAGCAACAACAGATGAGACCAATGTTAATCTACATGATCCCTTCATTTTTGCTATGGATATTGGTATTTCCTACAGTATTTGGCCAGATTGTAGCAGTTTCTCCTCTAATAATTCCCTGGATAATGTGCAACGATGAAAACGTCCATAATGACAACCTGCCGCTGCCGACAGATCCCTCTCAGCATAAAGGCCCATGCCGAATCCCGGGTCAAGTATATCTCTGGGGTTGGTTTTTAATTGTCAATTTTGCATTCAGCGGCATAATATCCAAAGTTACAAAAACATCCATGCCAAGCTTTACCTAAATTGCGTCGCATTACTTCAAGGAACAGCATTGTCATGGTATCATTCTTTACGAATTTCAAAATTATTGAACTAATTTTGTATAACTTGATAGCGTAGTTTCCTGTCACTAGTAAAGACCAAATATTTATGACAATTTGAATCTCCAGTCCATCTCTGTTCCTACAGATATACCTATTCTTGGGGCAGCCAATATTCTTTTTGGTGTTTTACCATTCTCTATATGCAATGAACATGTGCAATCGGTCAGATCCAAACCGTTATGCGATTTATCAATAAGAAGAGCCCTAGTGAGCTTACCTGGCCCATTGGCCACATCCCCAATATTCTTTAAATTTCTATGTACCATCATCCTGTTAATGCCTTCTATTGGCAATATTGACCGTATCAATACCGCACCTGCTTGCTTAGTTTTTGAGCGAGCCGACACATTCATGCAATGATACATCCCATAAATGAAGTATATGTATGACAAACCGCATCTTTCAAACATTATTGAATTACTTGGGGTGGAGCCATGAAATGCATGACTTGCAGGATCATCCTCTCCTCCGTATGCTTCAGTTTCCGTTATTATGCCCACAAGCCTTTCTTGATCTCGAGAATTCCCTGCCAGAAGCCTCACTAATTTTTTCCCTAGAAGATCTCTTGCAACGACTGAAGTATCACGTTCATAAAATGATCTTTGAGGACATGTGATACCAATCGACAAAGGATCCATGATAGGTAAACTAATTACAAAATATAAACTGTCCTCCACTACCCTTGAATAGTACTAGGATAATAGAGACATTATGGAGATGTCCCTTTCTGATCAGGAGAGCCCTTTCTGACATTTTACACCTCTCCAATTTGAATCTCCTCAGGAGGATTGCTTGTGAAAAATGTGGAAAACGATTTGCGAAAATGGAGAACTGCATGCAACATTTTCAGATTGTGCATGAAGATGAAATGTATGAATGCAAACAATGCAATATGAAAATAAGCGGCATGGAACAAATGCGAAAACATATTTGGGCAAATCATCGGTACTCAAAAAGAATCTGACATACAATACAAATGTTCTCCAACACTTGAGCAATGTTTCATTATTCCATTCTTGATTAAACAATAAAATATCCTTGCGTCAAATCTTATTACATGAAATCCTGTCTCAAGTGTGGAAAACAGTTTGACGAGAATGCAATTGAAGATTCTGATTCGGCAAAGTATCCATCATGTAATTCATGTTGGAAAGAATGGACTACTTATGCTGTTATTGTGATCAATGAGATGCGTTTGGACATGTCCCTTCCTGAACATAGGAAGGCGCTACGGAAATACGAGCGAATATTCTTTGGCCTCGAAAAAGGAGAAGAAATAAAAAAGAACCCCGAGGAAGGGAGCAATGTCAACTAGAGATTTGCATAGCAAGTTTAAGTTTCCGGGGTAGCAATTTTATTGCCTCATTGGGATGGGGTCTTAAAAAAATGGCTTCCTTTACGCAAATCATGATTTTCTCCTGGTCTTCCTTCTGAAGCAAATAGTACGCATTCAAAAACCTTTCCGAATATTTACGAATGAAATTCTTATCGATAAGGAAAGCTTTACAATACGTTACCATGAGCTGTGTTAGAACACTTGATTCTACCTCACACATTGCTCTGATCCAAGATCCAAGTAACTCGACCATTTTGTTGGGTTCTATTAGTGATGTGCAATTGAATGCACGGGATATAATTTCTAGTCTTTCTGTCTCTGCCATAGATATCAACTCCTTAACTTTTCTTCTAGCTAAGGATAGCCTGAGAAATTCTGGTAAATTTGCCATAATAAAAAGAAGTCTTTCAATATCCTCGTCATTTGCAAGCATGATTTATCATCAAATTCCCCGAACTAAAGGATTGCTTCTTACTCCGTACAAATAATCGAGTTATTTTCCTCATATCACCATTATTCACTTGTATCTGTCTTGGTAGAAAACAAAGCATTTTATACAGATTAATAATAGATTATCCGTTTTACAGATGATAACCCGATCAATTGTATAGACATTTATAGAGCGCGATAAACCTTTGGAAGAAACAATTAGTGGTGCTAGAAATCATGATTACAATTTATTTACTTTTTTTTATATAATCACTGCTTATCCTTATATTAGTTTGTGAGAATTATTCTATCATGCCTTGTACTGTTGCTGTTGGTGGTTTCTTCGGTGACGAAGGAAAGGGTAAGGTTATAGCCTATTTATCAATTAAGGATTCCGCTGCAATAGCAGTGAGAGGCGGCGTAGGCGCAAATGCAGGTCATACTTTTGTGTATCGTGATCATACCTACAAGGTACGGATGCTGCCGAGTGCCATCTTAAATCAATCGACAAGATTGCTTCTGGGAGCAGGGGTGTTGGTCACACCTAGCATCTTGATTGAGGAAATTCAAAAATATTCAACTAGCAATAGGACACTTGTTGATAATCAATGTGGCATTATTGAAGAAGCACACATATTGAGAGACAGTACGTCAGACCATCTTAAGAACATTGTTGGAACAACTGGTACTGGTACTGGTCCAGCCAACTCAGATAGAGCACTTCGTACACTAAAATTGGCAAGGGAAGTACTAGAATTATCACCGTATCTTTGCGACATCAGCAGCATAGTAAATGAAGCCATTGATGAAAAAAGATCAGTGCTTGTAGAGGGAACGCAAGGTACTTATCTGTCCCTTTATCACGGAGGTTATCCCTACGTTACTTCAAAGGATGTTACTGCATCAGGTATTTGTTCTGATGTTGGGATAGGTCCAAAGAGTGTCGACGAAGTCCTTGTGGTCTTTAAGTCTTTTGTAACTAGAGTAGGAGCTGGTCCCCTACTAAATGAAGTTACCCCTGAAGAAGCGCTAGCACGTGGATGGACAGAGTACGGAAGTGTAACTGGTAGACAAAGGAGATCCTCATCCTTTAATATAGATTTGGCCAAAAAGTCAGTGAAGATAAATAGTGCAACGCAGTTAGCAATTACCAAAATGGATGTTTTATTCCCTCTATGTGCCGGCGTAAGAGAATTTTCAAAACTTACTGATGACGCTAAGAATTTCATTCAATGGATTGAAGATGAAACCGGCGTAAAGGTTGTCCTGATAGGAACGGGAGCTGATATATTTGACATCATAGATCTTCGCGAGATCCGTTAAATCCATCCTACATTAGCCCTACTGAAAATTGTGAGAAGATAGGCTTAGGGTTAATGTAATTGCTATACAATTTTTTGCCTAGTTAACTTTGTCTGCATGCAATAAGTTAAACCGCACTATGTCCAGAATCATTGCTAATTCGCGTGAATAGCATCTCAAAGTGAAATATTACATAAACTCACGGCGAAAAACTGTTTGGTCTCTGATTGTAGTCGGAGGATATTAATAATCTTAACAAAGAACGATAGACTGTTGCAATCCCGCGCGCCATGCTATATAGAAATTTCAACGATTCAAGATTTTGGAAGGTTAGTATGTGCTTTTGAACGGACTCCACTTCTCACATTTTCTTTTAAAAGAAACGGAGAGCACATGCTCGCCACGCAGATGGATTTTATCAGTAACATTCCCCTTATTTACTTCGTAAAACATCCAAAGGACGGTCAATTTCTTGCCTATAGGCATAGCGGCGGAACAGAAGAGGTAATAGTGGTGGATTCCATTTTGAATCCAGCCTACATCTATTCACCTATCATATCTATAGAAAAATTCCCCAAAGCGTTTTCTCGAACTGCAAGGATTGCGAAGAATACCGGATATGTTCCGATTAAATTAAAGGATCTCTCTAGCCTAGCAAAAGTTGCCTCGTACAGAATGAATTATGATGAGTCGCCCTTACCTTTATTTGTTTTCAAGTCAAAGACAAGTCATGTAATTGGCACAACTGTTACACTTGGTGAGGCTGACAGTATCGCATATTTCTATTATGTTACTAGTGTAGAGGAGCCGTTAAGTTCATTCATAAAATATTCTAGCCAGAAAAATGAACAACCGACTTTTTCGAACAATATACATGAACATGGCTCAATCTACATAAAGCTCGTACGACTTGCAAGCACTAATCCGTTGGTGACAATTTATGAATAGAACAACTTTGTCCTATGCACGTCGTATAAAAAATTGTTCAGATGCAAAAAAAAGCAGCATGGTTCTTGCCCTCGACTTGCACTACCCGAATGACAAACAAATCAAAACTGTTGAAAAAATCTTGGATAGATTAGAAGCATACATTTGTGCTATCAAAGTCAATTTCCATATTCTTTTATGCTTTTCTAGAGAACAGGTGAAAGCGCTTAATGAACTAGCCCATTCCTACGGATTGCAATCAATTGCAGACATAAAACTCAATGACATTGGTTCTACCAACTTCGAAGCCGTCTCGCGTCTCAGATCCATGGAATTTGACTGCATAATAGCTAATCCCGTAATGGGAAAAGAGGGTCTAATCTCACTGGTAAAATTCGCACACAAGTTGAAAATGGGGATAATCTCTGTGATATACATGAGTACACCCTATGCTCACCAGAGTTACGGTTTGAATGTAATAGTCAATGGGAAAAACAATCTATGCCAAACTATGCCATTATATAAGATATTTCTGAATTATTCAAAGATAAGTAAGGTTGATGGATTAGTGGTTGGGGCTAATCAAGCTCAAATCATAAGGGCAGTATCAACAATTTCGCTCACCCCGATTTATTCTCCTGGCGTTGGTATTCAAGGTGGAGATGCAAAAAAGGCTATCAAAAATGGATCTAAATATCTAATTGTTGGACGTTCTGTGCTTGAATCTTCCGATCCTGTTACCAAGATAAGTAAAATGCGGAATATTAGTAATGAATTATCTTAAAAAGCTCATCTTCTAAGAAATTCTTAACTGATTCTAGAGACTTCTTAGTATTGCCATATGAAATAAGGTCAAATGGCTTGTTAAGATCCTTCCAACAATATCCTATATGCTCACATGATAGCAAAATGTCCGTAACTTCAGTTGTGCCAAGAAAGTATGTTACTTTTTTGGATATTGTTCTTTTATTCCTCTTATAACAATATGTAATCGTGTATTTGAAACGTGGGAGGAATCTGAAGCATGATATCCCTGTTTCCTCTCTCAGTTCTCTTGCTGCAGCCTGCATCTCTGTTTCCCCGGCTTCAATATTTCCTTTGGGAAAATCCCAATGTCCAGCACTGTGAAGTAAAAAGAGAATTTTACTGCGGTGTACATCTAAAACGTTAGTCGTCAGAATTATTCCAGCAGATTTCTCGTCAAACAAATTCCTCATCAATAACTTATATGTTATCTAGTCCTCATAATCTTCGGAGTTGGTGCCTTCAAATTTACTCTGATTCTTTGGAAAATATCCATGAATAGTAAACCACTCCGAATCCGAAATCCATGTACTACAGAACCATGTTTTAGTTTTTGAATCATAATCTTCATGTTCTGACAAGGCAATTTAATGAGCTAGCCTGCAGGTATTTTTCTGTTTTGTTTCTGCCGAAATAGATTTGAATTTAGCTCATTTTCCATATCGTCTAAGACGGCTTTGGTACGTCCTGATCGCCCTCATTAGGTCAATTTTCCTGAATTCTGGCCAGAATACATCCATAAAGACTAGTTCGCTGTATGCACTCTGCCAGATTAAGAACCCTGAAAGCCTTTTTTCACCTGACGTTCTCAAAATCAAATCAGGCTCTGACTGCGGAAGATGGGAAGTATAAAGACATGACTCTATGAGTCGTTCATCGATATCTGAAACATCAATGCTTCCTAACTTGACCATCCCGGATATCTTTTTTATTGCATCCACCAGCTCCTGTTGACCTCCATATGCGATCGCAATATTAAGAAACATCGAATCGTACTCTTCTGTCGTCTTTTCTAACTTTGAGAGTATATCCCTTAAAGACGACGGAAGCACTTCAATATTACCTATCCCTTTGACTTTCATGTGACGCTCATGAATACGAGAATCACTGTACAATTTTTCGAGTTTCCGTTCCAGTAGTGAATAAATATTATCTATTTCAGTCTCGTCTCGAGTTAAATTCTCTGTCGAGAGTACAAATAAAGTAGTTATTTTTATCCGGAGATCATGAATCCAGTTGAGAAGTTCCTCTGCTTTGTCTGCACCACTATTATGTCCCCCTCGGGTGGCCCATATATGATATTTCGCCCATCTTCTGTTACCATCTAGGATTATAGCAATGTGATTAGGTAGCGGCTCTTTCTTAATCTGGGACTCAAGCTTACGTTCGTAAAGACCGTAAAATGAATTTTTCTTCAATAGATTGATTATGGTCATATCTAATTCTGCGTGTCCAGGTTGCGAAGACCATTACATTAGACGACTTAATGCTTTAACTCTTCCCCGCCTTTTTTATTTCTAAAATATTGGAATAAGAATGTTGCCGCAACTAACGTGATAGCCAATCCCACTAGCAATGAAGATATGAGATTGAAGGGGCTTGCGCCTTCTGTCAGGACTGATGTAAATTGAACTACTGGGATATAGATCAATCCTAATACCACTAACCTTAACATGTCTGACATGATTCGAATGCTTCCCTTAAACCAATTGCTCAGAAGCATTCCACCAAATATTGTTGCGATTCCGATCCAGAGAAGGGTTATTGTGCCGTGAACAAAGCTTCCCACTACGAGTCTGTTAGTTATTAGTTTAGTCATGGCAACATTAGAATCGATTAAACCAGATGGAATGCTAGATAGTCCATTAAAAATTGCAACAAGTATGATCATTATTCCTGCAAAAGTGGAAAAGATACGTATGAAACTTGAAGGTGTCGGCCTACTCAAGGATCCCAACGCTTTGTCTATGTCAAAAGCTCTCATCACAAACGCTGCTCCCAAGATGCTTAGGACGATCGCAAGTGCCTCTCTAGTAAATCCAAAAACAGTAGCCAGACCGCTAGCAATAAGTAATGCTCCTGGTACTCCCAGGAAAAATTTTGAATATCTAGAGTCGTAGACCAACATCTTTATGTAACGCCCCAGAACAGCGTAAGAATATTCAACACTTCTACTATGCCTAATTATGATTCGTTGAATAGAAATAACGGGCACGATGGTTTGTATTATGGGAATTACTGTTTCATCATCTTCACCATCTGATACAATGACAACACCTTCTGCTTTGAATTGTGAAATTATTTGACGGAATTCTAAAATAATCTTCTCGTCAGCTTCTATTCCGCGATTATATCTACCTCCCACTATCGCTACTTCTGATTCATATCCCTTAGTTACTAATTCTTCGAACAGTTTAACAGCGCCAAAAATGGCATTAGCGTCTGCATCTTCTGGATCTTCCAGGGCAAGCCTGATTCCAGCATCAATGCATTTATCCCTTCCCAACACAGGGGTCTGGATACCACCCTTTGATCCAATATCATTATCCCTATCGATACAAACTACTAGCACTTTATGATACGTACTTGATTGGGGAAACTCAAGTTTAGCCTTGTCACCAAAATTTCCAAATTCCTTGGGCAACCCAGTATACCCAATCAAACGCTTAACATGCTAATTAAGTTAATGGTTTAGATTCTAGGACGATTAATATAAAACGAAAAAAGGTATCGAAGATAGAAATTCACTTTTATTTAATTTAACAGAAGTTTTTTCAATGATATGTGTATAAGAATAGATATTGGCATTCAAACGAGAAAATTCTGTAGATGAGGATACCGACATCTATGCTTTAAGATCAACGTATTATCAAGGTTCCCTTATGGTTAATTTATGTGATATTGAATTGGTTGGGAAGAAATTGAATCATAATGGGGTAGCGATAAATATAACAAAAGAATATTGGCAGGAAAGACTAGTTAGGAGCGAAGAGGCTGAAGACTTGCTCAAGAAGTGTAGTATAGCAAATCTTGCAGGAAAGAGCATAGTAGACAAGGCCATTAAGATACGACTAGCGAATCCTAAGAGTGTCAAGGAATTTTCAGGCATTCCCTTTCTAATGCTGTTCAGATTCACTCAGACTTACAATACAAATAATAAATAATCATCTTGAACATAGACTGCCCGACATATACGGCTTGTTCGAAATCGGTATACAATAGCCCCAAGGTGGATGAATCCATCTACAATATAATCGAGAAATGATGCTAGGAGTATATTAATAGTGTAATACATTTGGATTACAAGATCGACTAATGGATTTTGGAAAAACAATTAAGGTACCACATGAGAGAATTGCAATTCTAATAGGGTCGAACGGTTCTGTCAAGAAGGAATTAGAGCTTCGGTCTAATGTTATGATAAAAATTGAAGGTGAAACAGGTGATATTGAGATAATTCCAGCGTGCGAGAACGGGTTTGACGATAAATCCCTCCAGGCGATTGAGGTAATAGAGGCAATCTCACACGGTTTTTCTCCAATGGTAGCCTTCAGACTCCTTAATGAAGATATTGTGCTCCTAATTATCGACCTGCGGGACACAGTTTATAGATCTTCAAACGCTATAACTAGACTAAAAGGCAGAATCATTGGCGCGAATGGCAAGTCAAGAAAAACTATAGAAGAACTAAGCGGTGCTTCAATCTCAGTTTACGGTCACACAGTAAGCTTTATCGGTACTTATGAAGAAACTATCCTTGCCAACGACGCCGTTCTTCTACTCCTTAAAGGCAGATCCCATAAGGTTGTGTATGAAATGTTACAAAACGCAAGGCGAAAAGCAAAAATTGAAAGACTAAAACTCTGGATGAGCTGAATATTTTTTATCAGTGTGATCTGTCTAGGGCATTTCTAATGCTCATTAGTATTAATTTTCGAAAAATAAAGGCGCATTTAATCTCGACTCATGTCAATTCACGAACTTAGTTAACCTGCATGTCGTTGAGTTGAATCCCATAAAGTATTTCTGAATAAATTGTCAAGCTCGCCGACTATCTAATCAGGATTTATCAAATTTGTCCTCATGTGCAGATGATAGAAAATTTACTCACATATAATCAATTTTCGAGCAATCTAAAGAAATTTGTTTAACTATTTCAT
>JAKEIK010000044.1 GCA_022545895.1 Nitrososphaeraceae archaeon
ACCCATACAGTTTATCCAATCCAAAAGTCTTTTCGTATTGCTGTAATTTTGAACCTCCATCATTTACATCATGAAATCCTAAAGTTACCTTCAACTTCTCACTGAACGGTGAAATAAGATCAAGCCAACATTTGGCAGTTTTATCATATGATAGATCACCTAAAGGTAATACTAGTTCAGGTTTCTTATCTTCCATATTGTTGACGGTCTTTTTTGCATTTTTTGAACATCCAAAATCACCTACCGCAGCAAAATTAAAGTCTTTACGTTTTTTGTCACCTTCTGCAGCGAAATTATAGTCTTTAGTAATGAAATTTAATTCCTTCTTAGTATCTTGCTTAGTATCTTGTTTATTATCTTCATTCTTAGTTTCTTGTCTATTCTTTTTAAAAATATTATCTATGATATTATCGAGAATTTTATGTGGGTGTTTTTTATGAAACTTGTGGGGTTTGGCTAGAGCGAAATGCTCACTAGTCATAATGAAATTTGATGAAAAAACGAAAAGTATGGTTACAAATGCGACGATGTAGCAGATTCTCATATATATGGAAACTGTCAATTCTCACGGTTTCGTTAATTCCAACTCTTAAATATTTTCTGGAAACTTATTCTACTTGAAATCTTAGTCACATCGTAACAGCTAGATACGTTTAGCGTTGTATAATTCATTTTAAGTGAGGTTGATTATGAGTTCTGATTTAGGGGTCAATTAACTTAGTACTTATATGAGGATCATCATTTAAAGAAGACCATGTCAATTTGAATTGAATCAAATATTAAAATGAGTAGAATATCAATTTTTATAAAATGTACTAGTTATAGTAAAATAAAAGTTGGCAGTAGAGCAAGGAGCTTTAATTCATGTGTTAATTTCACTTGCCGTGCTTCTTTTTGCTGCAAAAATATTTGCTGAGATCTTCAATAAATTAAGATTTCCTGTCGTTTTAGGCGAGTTAACAGCTGGGATAATTATGGGCCCTTTCGCATTTGGTTCAATTCCCATTTTTGATGGTAAACCTCTTGTCATCTTAAACGAAACGGTGCTTCAGATAGGTGAAATAGCAGGAATTGTCATATTATTCATAGCCGGACTAGAAATTACTCCTAGAGAGTTCTTGAGAGGAGGTGCAGCATCATTTACAATAGGTGCTTGTGGAGTTATTGTGCCGTTCTTTTTAGGGTATTACATATTTACAATCTATGGATTACAGGGATTACAGGCTATTCTCGTTGCTACAGCCCTTACAGCAACTAGTGTTGCGATAACGGTTAGTGTGCTTACTGAATTAGGAAAGATGCAAACGAAAGAAGCAAAAATAATTTTGGGAGCAGCCATAGTAGATGATATTCTTGCTATCGCAGTTCTATCGGTTGTTGTTACTATGGTTCAAACTGGTAACATGGCGCCAAACATTATTGATATTTTATTTCTTATACTAAAAATACTAGGGATATTTGCAGCGTTACTTATCGGAGCTATAATTATAATACCGAGATTACTACATGCAGAAAGATTATGGAAGGCCAGGGGTAGCATTGAAGGTATTGTTACTGCGTCATTTTTTGGTGCATCCGCCATAGCTGCTGCAGTAGGATTATCTCCAATAGTAGGAGCATTTTCTGCGGGTATGGCAGTAGCCAGCACAAAAATAATTAAACGAGTTGAAGAATATGTCGATAAATTAGAGATTATATTTGCTCCATTATTTTTTGCGATTATTGGAGCGCAGGTCAATCTTACTGGAGTCAATTTAGATGTTCTATACCTATCCGGTATTATAATTATCGTTGCTATTGTCAGTAAATTAGCAGGATGTGGCTTACCAGCATTACTGTTTTTGAGGAATAAGTCAAAGGCTATGAAAGTAGGTATAGGAATGATATCAAGAGGGGAAGTAGGACTCATAGTTGCTGGCATTGGAGTAACTACGGGTGTTTTATCATCGAATATCTATACTACAGTAATCATAATGATTGCCATAACCACATTAGTTACTCCAGTCTGGTTAAAGAGGGCATATAGTAAAGAGCCGCCAGATATTAATGACAATTCGCAGAAAGTCGCGTGATATAACTTAGCTACGTCATCCATTGTATTTTGCATAAATCTGGATACAATGTGGATAAATCTTTTTAAAATAAATGTTCGTTGTTTCAAATGAAAATAATATGAAAAGAATTACAACCATACTTGGCATAATGATTATTGCCAGTTTTGTCCCTTCAGTGATGTTAATAACAAGCAAATCGCAAGTATCCTTTGCTGCTTCATTCGATGTTCGGAACTTTATGAACATGACTGAAGAACAAAGAATTCAAGCGGCTAAAAACATGACTCAGAAAAATAAGGAAATGGTAATGAATGAGTTTTTAAAACAAAATTCTACAGTTAATGAAAATATGTCCGAGACTACCACGCCAAAAGATACGAAGCCTTTAATGGGTAATTTTGTCGATGCAGGAGATGGTTTTCATAAGGCTCAGGGTGCTGCAAAAGTACTTAATCTTGCAGATGGCAAAACTTTCCTAAGATTGGAAAATCTAAAGACTACTAACGGACCAGATCTATATGTTTATCTCTCTACAGGAAAGGATGTTTCAGATATTGTCAATCTTGGAAGATTGAAAGGTAATATTGGGAACCAGAATTATGAAATTCCTACTGGAACTGATCTAGCAAAATACAATACAGTTCTCATTTGGTGCAAGGCCTTCTCGACTCTATTTGGCAGTGCAAAACTATCAAGTCAATAGTTAGACGAGGTTTTTGAACGTATGAATAAAAAAAGGATTGTGATATTAATCATAATAGCTGCAGTTGCGATATCAATTGGATTGTATACAATTCTACCTCTCTTCACTAACACTGTAATCGATGAACCATTGCCGGCAACATCAGGATTGAACATTGGTGCACCTTCCGTTGGTAGTGTTATCAATGAAAAAGTTAATGAGAATTAACCACAATCTAACTTAGTCTTAGTATTCCGAATTGTGTTCGCTACTCAAAATTCATTCACGAACCAGGGTTGCCACGACGGAATAATTTAATTTTAGCAGTTCCTGATTGTTAGCGATATTTGATTACATGAGACCCTATTAATCACATAATCTGGAGAGATCTATTTTATATCCT
>JAKEIK010000045.1 GCA_022545895.1 Nitrososphaeraceae archaeon
AGGTTACCAAATGCTTCCAAGGTCGCAGGAGTACTCGTAATAATCCATCCTTTGAATAACATACCCCATATAGTCTTGACCAAGAGAAGCCTAAAGCTAAAAGATCATGCTGGTCAAATATCGTTTCCGGGAGGGAACTTGGAGATAGAAGATTTAACTCCCTTGGATACCGCATTAAGAGAAACTAGGGAAGAAATTGGGCTTGAAATACACAGAGACAGAATAATAGGAGGTCTTGATAGCGTACAGACCTCCACCTCGAAGTACGTCATTTATGCATACGTAGCAATGATCGAAAGTGGATTATACTTAAAACCAAATGATGAAGTAGAAAGAATTCTTAATATCCCGATTCCAAATATCTTAGATATTCTACTACAATACAGCCTGACCACGTATGAAGGTACTTATAGACGCGGGATAGAAATTCCGTGGGAAGATGAAGTAATTTGGGGTGCGACGGCAACTATATTGAAACAATTATTCCACTATTTCCCAAACAATAGTGGCTAAGCCGTAAAAGCAGAGTCATTGTTAGACTATGTATCAAAGGTGTACTTTGAATATCAGAGGTGATCTTTATCAATATGCATGGTCTTCAGACTTGTGTTTCCTTAATTCTTTAAAAGTACTGAATCTTGAGATGCACTTATCGCATTTCCATTGGTTTGTTTTTGCTTGTCTGTAAAATTGAAATGCCTCGTTTGCGCTCTCGTACTTGCCAGTACTAGAATTGTAATTTACAGCGTTATAATTAATTCTATATTTTATTCTTGAAAAATTTACTTTCAATACTGCCCAACTTAATAACCGACAGATATTAAAAAAGCGAAGTTAATTATCTACACGGAGTTTGGTAATCTATTTTTACAATTATATAGCATTATGGAATGCAAGACGTCTTGGGATGTGGGAAGACTAATATCTTATTTTTAAGGCAAGAACCATATGGCAATTGAGAGTCTAGGTGAATACGTAGCTGCCCTTGAAAGTATCGGCCAACTGAAAAGGGTTAGGACAAAAGTGAACACAGATCTTGAAATTGCTGAAATACTCCGAAGGCTTATGTACAAAGTCGATCAACCGGCAGTATTATTTGAAAATGTGGAAGGCTACAAGTATCCGGTGCTAGGTAACGCATTTGGTTCACTAGACCGTTTAAAAATTGCACTTGGTTTGGAAGACTTCTCGGAAATCGGAGAACGGATATCTGTGATCTCTAGGATGCGAATGCCTTCGACCATTTTTGGCAAGCTAAAATGCTTCCTAAACTATCTGAAATAGCTGACTATGGTCCAAAGCATGTCGAAAGTGGGCCAGTGAATGAAGTGATGTTAAATGGAAACGAAGCATCCATTGGATTATTACCTGTGACAAAGTCATTCCCAAACGACGCAGGAAAATTCATCACTTTCGGTGTAACTGTTACGAAAAACCCTGAGACTCTAATCCAAAATCTGGGTGTTTACAGACTGCAAGTTTTGGGTTCTAAAAAGGCAATAATGCATTGGCAAATCCACAAGAGAGGAGCATTACATTACCAAATGAACAAGGAAGAAAATAAGAAGACTGAAGTTGCCATCGTTATTGGAGCCGATCCTGCAGTAGTTTTTAGTGCTGTTGCACCGGTTCCTGAGGGGATGGATAAGTACCTCTTTGCAGGAATAACAAGAAAGAGAGGAATAAAATTAGTGAAATGTAAAACAGTAGATATAGAAGTTCCAGCTTCGGCAGAGATTGTTCTTGAAGGGTATGTAGATCCAAGTGAAATTAATATCGAAGGTCCATTCGGAGACCACACAGGATACTACACACCTCCAGAACCATATCCCACATTTACCTTAACAGGAATGATGATGCGAAAAAATGCAATTTACTTGACCACCGTAGTAGGGAAACCAATCTTAGAAGACGCTTTTATTGGAAAGGTTATTGAACGCGCTTTCTTACCATTGATTAGGATCTTTCAACCCGAAGTTATGGATTTCGCAATGCCAGCAGCCGGGTGGTTTCAGGGCCTAGCATTAGTATCAATTAAGAAAAGATATCCAGGCCAGGCCAAGAAAGTCATGATGGGCCTATGGGGTATGGGCCAACTGGCTTTAACAAAAATCATTATTGTTGTAGATGAGGACGTTGATGTGCATAATGTCAACGACGTGATATGGGCGGTAACTACCCGATCTGACCCTAAAAGAGATACGATCTTGATAGACAACTCTCCAACTGACACCCTAGATCCAGCTTCCCCGCTTCTTAATCTGGGATCCAAAATGGGTATTGATGCAACAAAGAAAACTAGAGAGGAAGGCTATATGCGGCCGATACAAGAAGAAGCGTTACCAGACAAGGCAACTATTCAAAAGGTAACTGAAAGATGGAAAGAATATGACTTGAGAACTGGCTGAGGGATAAAAAGTGAGCCATAAGTTACCACCTTGAAGTTGTGTATTTTTTATCTTTTGATGTAGTAAGGTATTATCTTACTCAACTATGCTAAAATCATGATTTTTCACAGACCAAGAAATTAATATTTAGCAGGATAGTACCCATCTGCATAATGAGATTAATTCACTCAGGGAAAGTGAAGGATGTTTATGATGTCGATGAAAAAAACATTCTTTTTCATTTTACTGACAGAGTGTCAGCTTATGACGTCCCCATGATAACACCCATAGTGGGAAAAGGGGAGATTTTGTGTAAATTTGCCGAATTTTGGTTCAATTTACTTCGTGTCAAGAACCATATGATTAGATTGGAAGGAACCGATAAAATGTTAGTAAAAAGATTAAACATGATCCCAATTGAATGTGTTGTAAGGGGATATCTTTATGGAAGTTTATTTGATAGATATAAGCATGGCGAACTTACGCACCTTGAATCTTTCGCGGCAAATCTACCATTAGCCTCAAAGTTAAAATTGCCAATATTTGATCCAACTACTAAATCCAATATTCATGATCGTCCCATTTCGGAAAAGGACATTCTGGATCAGCAAATTCTAGAACTCAACGAGCTCCAATATGTTAAAAATACTTCAATAAATTTGTACAATCACATGGTGGACATAGCTGACCAATCGGGCTTTATAATAGCTGACGTGAAATTTGAATTTGGCAGAGATCCCAGCAATGGCGAAATAATCCTTGCAGATTCAGTTGGTCCTGACGAGTTCAGGGTATGGCTTAAGTCACAATATGCGCCAGGAATTGTCCAAGAAAGCTATGACAAACAGTATCTTAGAGATTGGCTGACAAAAATTGGATTCAAGGACCAAGTGGATATGCTTAGTAAAAATGGAAACAAACCTGTTCCGCCACCTCTTCCAAAATCAGTTGTCCAGGAGCTCCTTAGAAGGTACGCATACGTTTACGAAAAGATATCTTCTACCTAAGGATCTAGCGCATCTTGATTTAATAATCAATAATTTCATAGTTCATTCAACGATTTATCTATTCTACGGTGATTCGCATACTTCCCATGGTGTTGGAATCTTGCAACAGGTAGATAATACTACGAGGAACATCCAACGAAGACATGTTACATTGAATAGAAAGCGTACGACTGTCAACATAGCTTGATTTTCTGATGACTATATCATGGTCGTGAGAAAGGATCAACTTGCTACTACTCCTACCAAAGATGCTGAATGAATAGGGCTCAACAATTAGTTCTATTTTGACTACGCCTTCGTCCTTGCAAAGATTACTTCGAATATTCTGTTGTAGCTGAGAACAGGCCTTGGATGCACACACGCCTACGATGCAATTGCCACGACGTGTCAGGCGAGTATCTTTCGTTATTTCCATCGTAGTAGGGTGAGACGAAATGATATTTGGATGTCCGTAAAAGCTTATTTCGTCTTGCAATATCGCATTTATTAGGAAAGAATTAATTTAAATTTTGGCAAGGTAAACTTAAATTGAAGACCGTAAAAAAGTGAAACTGAATTGTTACCAGCAGCGGCGGGCTATGATAGAGCGATTACAGTATTTTCTCCTGACGGCAGGTTGTACCAAGTTGAATATGCTATCGAAACTGTCAGGAGAGGTACCTTGGCAATTGGCATCAGATGTAAAGATGGTGTCGTATTAGCAGTTGAAGAAAAATCAAGAAAATTGCAGGTGTCTGATGTGACCCAAAAAATATTTCAAGTGGATGATCATATAGGTGTGGCTGCTGCAGGATATATCCCTGATGCAAGAACCCAAGTAGATCACGCAAGATTCTTTGCTCAAAGTAATAGATTGATCTATGATGAACCAGTAGATGTTGAGGGTGTTTCTAAGAATTTGGCAGACATGGCCCAACAATACACTCAATATGCAGGAGTGAGACCATTCGGCGTTGCATTGATTCTAGCAGGTGTTGATAAGAACGGATCTTCTTTATATCTTACTGATCCAAGCGGTACCTATATCGGGTATAATGCTATCGCAATAGGGGCAGGCAGCGACCAAGTCAACGAATTTCTGGAGAAGAATTACCGGCCTGATTTGAACATGGATGATGCGGCAGTCCTGGCCATAGAATCCATTTACTTAGTAAGTGAAGACAAGACTGGTGTCCGACACATTAAAATGGCAATAATTGATCAGAAAGTAAAAACTATGAGAAAAATTGAAGAAGAAGAGATCGAAAAATACTCTTCTTTGTCTAAAGAAAATGCAAGCAAAAGAGGAGATACATCTCAGCAATAACGAATAATCTGTTTTACCATTTTAAGTTATGATTATCAATACAAACTAACTGTGTTTTTATTTTAGTAACGTTTTTAAGAAAACATATTAATCTTATTAATCCCAAAACACACTGCGTTACAATTATAACTGAACTTTGATAATTAGAATATCACAAAATAATTGGACCTAATCCTCTTGTATTAATTTAAATATTCATCCAAATCATAGAGATTTGTGACAATCCAATTAGGCCAAACGGCTCCTTCTTTGCAGGTGTCTGAGTGGGTACAAGGTGGACCAATAACTCTAGGAGATCTTCTGAATAAAATCGTTGTCGTCGAAGTGTTTCAGGTAAACTGTCCCGGGTGCTTTATCTACGGACTGCCCGAAGCCATTGAGATACACAATAGATATAGTACCCAAGGCGTTGTAGTATTGGGTCTGGCTACCGCATTTGAAGATTATGACAAAAACACAACTGAAAATTTAAAATTGCTTATGTCAAAAAGAGAAACTATTGGAGAAACCCTCCACGCATTGCGGAGTCAAGGGCAGCTTGTAGATGGTAACAAACTTGCTTATTCGATCCCCTTTCCGGTCGCCAATGACCTCCTAATTAAGGAAAAACTTCCACTCGAAGACGAAAGAATAATGAAATTTATCCGCGCCAATGTGGAGGATTTTGATATGTATCATCCAAAAGATAAAGAACAAATCACAAAACGTGTTAGAGAATACCTGGAATCGAGGCCCTATACCGCTGCGACCTTTGAAGAATACGGGCTTAAAGGAACTCCTTCTACGATTTACATTGACAAAAAGGGTAATCTACGCGAAACAAATTTTGGCTCCCAAGGTATGATGAAATACAAGATCGAAAAATTGCTTCAAGAGAGCGGCTAAGTGCGAAAAATAGGACATAAAAAAAGTAGTTATAATCTCGAGGGCGAACTTCTTGACATTATTGAAGTGAAGTTGTTATTATCCAATCGTGATCCTTATGACTGATCTGTCCATCGCAATTCCCGACTCATTTGTAATTGACTCCCAGTCATTACTGGACAAAAGTATGAAAATCTCACAACTTGCACGTGCGTGCTCGATTTTCAGAGTTCGGAATATCTTCATTTATAATGACAGAAGTACAAGATGTGAACCCGAAGATAGAAAGATTATAAAGACTATATTGGAATATCTCGATGCTCCTCCTTATACAAGGCGGCAATTGTTTCCGCAATTGTGGATGCTCAAATATGCCGGGATGCTTCCGCCCATCAAATCGCCTCACCACAAGCCTAAGATTTCATTGCAAGATATTGAGAAAGGTGATGTAAGAGTGGGGGTCATTCTCAAAAAAGATGGCGTATGGTTTGTGGATGTAGGCATGGACGAACCTATTAGATATAGTGGCACCATTTCTAACAATAAAATAGTGACGGTTAAGCTGATTTCAAAGTATCCATACCTTACTGCGGCTGAAATAAATAAAGATTCATTGGCAGGATATTGGGGCTATACTGTAAAATTCTCGTCAACTTTGAAAGGACTTTTAGATAGCCGAAAGTCAAATTATATACTTTTAACTTCCGTCGAAGGACGATATCTTACAGACAAATTTTGTACTTCTTTTTTCACAGACCAGATAAAGTCAATAAAGGATCTTCTGATAGTCTTCGGAAGCCCAAAGAATGGCCTAAAGAAGATTCTTGCTGCAGAAAAGGTAGAAATTTCAGACTTCCCATTCGTAATTAATATGTTTCCGGATCAAGGAACACAAACTGTGCGTGTTGAAGAAGCTATTCTTGGCACATTAGCTATTATCAATCAGTACACTATTAGGTAAAACCTGTTCAAAGTACCACTAATCAATTATCAGAATAATTTAGAGTACTGGTTCCATAAATTCCGCTTTTTTTGTATCAAGTTATAAATTTATTAAAGGGAGCGTAAGACTTTTGCTCCTAGCATGGGTCATCGTAAATACAGTGCTCCCCGGAGGGGCAGTATGGCATTTTATCCAAGAGTGAGGGCACGCAGTTTGGAGTCTAGGATTCGGACATGGCCCAATTCTATGTCAGATAAGCCAAGCCTTCAGGGCTTTGCAGGTTTCAAGGTTGCCAATTTAAACGTTATGACTGTAGATGATAGAGAAAAAACTCCAAATTTTGGTAAGAATCTTCTGAATCCCTCTACGCTAATTGCTACGCCTCCGCTCAAAATAATTGGAATCCGGGGTTACAAGAATACCGTCTACGGTAAACGGGCAGTATTTGATGTTTTTGGTAAGGACAGTGATAAGAATTTGGTAAGGAAAGCATCATTTCACAACAAGGAATCAAAACTTGAAACTATCGAGACAATCGCAGATAAAGTAAGTGACATCGAGGCTGTAGTTGCAGTATTCCCCGAGTCATTATCTCTTTCACAAAAAAAACCCTTCGTTTGGGAAATACCGATTTCGGCGAAAGATTCTAAATCAAAGTTGGTATTTGCCAAAGAGAATCTTGGTAAGGAAATCAGGATTAAAGAGGTCTTTCAGCCTGGTCAATTTATAGACGTTTCAGCAATCACAAGGGGTAAAGGCGTAGAAGGTCCAATAACAAGATTTGGAGTAAAGAGAAAACAGCACAAGTCAAGAAAGAGTGTGAGAGCGGTAGGAACTCTGGGTCCAATATCTCCCGCAGTAGTCATGTATACAGTACCAAGACAAGGACAGAGAGGCTTTCATCAGAGAACTGAATACAACAAACGTATTCTGTTGATTTCGAAAGATGAAAAAGAAAATGGCGAAATAGGGATTGGTCCAAAGGGAGGATTTGACCACTTTAGCCCAGTTAATGGAGATTACATCATCGTAAGAGGTTCCGTTCCAGGAGTTCCAAAGAGATTGATAAAAATGAGAATGCCACTCAGAAAAAAACAAAAGAAAATTGTCGAACCCAAAATCTTAGAGGTAATTGTTAGGAAATGATTACCAAAGTGATGGACATTGGTGGGAAAGAGATCGATGATCTAGTTTTGCCGCCAATATTTGAAACGCCCTACAGACCCGATATCATAAAGAAGGTTTACGTAAATCTCAAGTCGCTCAGATATCAACCTCAAGGAAGATACCCGGCAGCTGGAGAAATGGTAAGTGCCGAGTCTCGTAATACTGGACTTGGAATAGCTCGAATAGCTCGTGCGCGAGGAGAAGGATTCCCAAGAGCAGGGCAGGCGGCAGGAGTCGGTGGTGTACGTCACGGAAGGGTTGCCCATCCCCCAGTTTCGTGGAAAATTATTGCTAAGAAGGTAAACAAAAAGGAAAAAATGTTGGGTTTTTGTTCTGCCATAGCAGCCACAGCAAATAAAGAGATAATCAATCGCCGTGGTCATAGAACAGGAGAAATTTCAAATTTTCCAATGGTTGTTTCAAATGAAATCGAAAAAATAGTCAAAACATCTGATCTCAAAAAATCACTGAATTCTTTGGGTCTTGAAGACGATCTGAACAGGTCCCAGACAATTAAGCGCATTCCTTCAGGCAAAAGTCGTATGCGCGGTAGATCGAAACGTACTGCGTTAAGTAGCATCATCGTTGTGAGCACAGGATCATCAATATGTAAACTAAGGCATTCTTTGCCAGGCGTCGAAGTAAAATCAATAGATGAGCTAAGTGTTCTGGACCTGGCTCCAGGAGCAAACCCTATCCGTTTGACTATTTATTCGAAGAATGCAATTGAGAAACTTGCTGATGTGAAAACCAGAATTTTGAGGGTAGGCGAAATGGTGACTAGTTTATGAGCGATAAGGTTGAGGACGACGGAGATATAAGACCCATAATCAAACACCCATACATCACTGAAAAAACATTCAACATGATTGAGAGGGAAAATAAATTGACATTTATAGTAGACGAACATGCTACGAAGAAGGATATTCTAGAGGCAATGAAAATGTTATACGAGACTGAGGCTGATAGGGTCTATATCTCACGTGGCCTACACGGGAAGAAGGCAATAATCAGATTTTCAAAACCTGAAGCAGCTAGAGATCTTGCGACGCGGTTGGGGCTTGTCTAGGAATATAAAATAGATGAGTTTGATTATATTGCTTAGATCAATACTACTACTAGTTAAATTTAAAAGTGGTATGTAAGGGTGAGGAACATACTTGGTACGCGAGTTTAAGTTTAAGGGTTATGCTATTGAGCAGTTGAAGAACATGTCAATAGAATCACTTTTACCGCTAATGAATTCTCGTCAGAGAAGATCGCTGGATAAAAGAGTTGGAAAATATATGAATGATGATAAGAGGAAATTACGAGGAGACATCAAACTAGCTCGGGAAGGAAAGATCAATGGATCTATAAAGACGCATGTGAGAGATATGATAATACTTCCAGACATGGTTGATCTAACTATTGGCGTTCATAACGGCAAGGAATTTTTTGCTGTTCAAATAAGGCCTGAGATGATTGGGCATTATTTAGGGGAGTATTCTATTACAAACAAGAGGGTCCAACATGGCGCCCCTGGAGTTGGAGCCTCACGATCTAGCCTGTATGTCCCATTGAAGTGATTCTTAGATGCCTTCCTCTTCTTATTCATTTCAAAAGTTTAACAAAACAAAGCATGTTCGCGCTTCAATAAGAGAAACTGACATCTCCCATAAACATGCTAGAGAAGTCGCGCTTGCAATAAAGGGGTTGACTGTCGAGAAAGCCAGGAGTTATCTGGAAGAGGTCATTGACCGAAAGATTGCAGTACCATTCAGAAGATACAATAACGAGGTGGCCCATCGTTCCAACATTAAGGATGGCTTCTTTTCAGGACGATTTCCAAAGAAGGCTTCTACTGAATTCTTAAAACTCTTAGACAATTTGGAGTCAAATGCAGAGTATAAAGGTATGGACCTCGACAGATTGAGAATCATTTCATGTGTTACTCACAAAGGAACAAAACTGGAACGCTTCATACCTAGAGCAATGGGTCGGTCTAGTCCAAAGATAGATACATTAGTACATATAGAGATCGTTGCTCAGGAAGGACATACGGTGGAATAATTCAAATGAAAAAAAAGGATAATGAGTGGTAAAGAATGAGCGCTGTAAAAAATGTAATGAAAAATAATTATAAAATGATGGAACTTGATGAATATCTAAATGCCACTTTGAAAGATGCAGGTTATGGAGGATCAGAGATCCAGAAAACTCCAATAGGTACCAAAATAACATTGTTTGTTACTCGCCCGGGTCTTGTAATAGGGAGAAAGGGTGCAGGTATTAAGGATCTGACCGCCAGATTAGAGCAGCAATTCGGTTTAAGTAACCCCCAAGTTTCTGTAATGGAAGTAACAAAACCGGAACTGAATGCTAAGATAATGGCAAATAGAATCGGACAACTTGTAGAGAGAGGAACCGCGTTTCGACGTGCAGCGCTTTGGACTATTAATACGATAATGGAAGCTGGTGCTTTGGGTGTAGAGGTTACTATATCAGGTAAGTTAAGAAGCGAACGTTCACATTTTGAAAAACACACTTCTGGAGTTGTTCCAAAGAGTGGCGATATAGCAGATAAGGTTGTTAGAACCAGCATCACACAAGTGCTGACAAAAATGGGGTTATTGGGAATTCGGCTAAAAATAGCCTTGAAAGAAGATTTGCCGCGAGATTTCCAACTTTTAGATGAAGTAAATGTGGCACCAGAGTCTGCCCTCGAGGGGGAAAAAGGAATTCCTTCTGCTGAAGTCAAGCCTGCCACCCCACCTGCAGACAAAATATTACCTCAACCCAAAGTTGAAGAACCAATTTCAGGGAGTTCTTCCATCACTGTAATCGATGAGAATAAAAATGGTAAAATTGAGGCTAATAGAGATGCGATTAGATTAGAACAAGATGCTTCTAATCAAGTAAAGGAAACAGAATCTAAGGAAGAATGAAAGATCCATGGGAAGGATGAAACTAAATACTTTAAGAGAGTTTAATGATGCAGACCTTAGAGCAAAACTTCTGGAGCTTAAGGCTGATCTATCTAAGTTAAAATCAGAGAGTGCTAAAGGGACACTCAAAAAGGAAACTGGCAACATAAAGTGGA
>JAKEIK010000046.1 GCA_022545895.1 Nitrososphaeraceae archaeon
TAATGAAATACAATACTACCATTGCTTAGATAAAATACTGGCAGTAGATTAAATAAATTGTTCCATTAATTATTTAGCATTAATCGTGATAGGTAAAGTTTATCAATAGTTACCATGGCACAAGCGGTATATTTAATGGAATCTGCATTGCTTGTTAACCGACATCGATGGAAAACGCTTGAACACAGGGGGGTAGCGTTTCCTGCCGAACACGTTCAAAGGGGAATCGGTATAGTAGTATTTGGTGAAAGGTTTCTGCTTAATCGTGATCAAGAGGAATTAATTTATGCTTGGGCAAAAAAGAAAGATACACATTATGTAAAGGATATTGTATTTCAATCAAATTTCCTTTCAGACCTGAAGAAGTTATTGCCAGAGAAATTGAAATCTGTAACAAAAATCGAAGATATAGACTTGCAAGAAGCTTACTCTCTCGTAGAGAAAGAAGTAAGAATTAAGGAAGAAGAGAAGGAAAAATTGAAGCTGCTTTCAAAAGAAGAAAGAAAAAAGATCTCGGTGGCAAAGAAGGCAGAGAAAGAAAAGTTAAAGGCCATTTTCAGTAAAGCGTTTGTTGATGGTGTTGAAGTGGATGTTGCAAATTGGCTTGTGGAACCGCCGGGAATTTTCATGGGAAGGGGACAGCATCCATTAAGAGGAAAGTGGAAACC
Organism: Nitrososphaeraceae archaeon; assembly: GCA_022545895.1. Taxonomy (GTDB): domain Archaea; phylum Thermoproteota; class Nitrososphaeria; order Nitrososphaerales; family Nitrososphaeraceae; genus TA-21. The sequence goes on from JAKEIK010000046.1 coordinate 669, forward strand.
ACGTGTGAGGCCTAATGATGTTACCTTAAATTTAGGTGAGACTGCCCAGGTGCCCGAAGGTGAATGGAGCAAAGTTGTACATGACCATGCCTCTACTTGGCTAGCTTCTTGGATCGAGTCATTAACGGGGAAGAGGAAATATGTCTGGTTGCACGATTCTGCTTCTCTGCGTCAAGATAATGATAGAGCCAAATACGATAGGGCTAAACTGCTTGAAAAACATATTGGCAAAGTGACTAATGAAATCATAAATAAGATGCTAAAGTCTAGGGATGAGAGTAAGAGGAGGATCGCAACCGTCTGTTACCTCATATTTAAATTGGCGATGAGAGTAGGTGATGAAAAAGATCCAGAGGAAGCAGACACTGTCGGTGCTTCAACTGTTAGAGTTGAGCACATTAAATTTCCAAGAATTAACAGAGCATTATGTATTGAATTCAACTTTCTCGGAAAGGATAGCGTTCCCTGGCAGAAGATACTTGAGGTAGATTCCGAGGATACAAAAGGTCTTTACGAAAACTTGGTTTATTTTATGAAAGGTAAGAGTGATAAGGAAGAGATATTCGAAGATGTCAATTCCTCTAAGGTGAATGCATTTCTCCGGTCGATTGATAGAAAAAATATGCCAAATCTTACTGCCAAGGTTTTTAGAACTTACGTTGCGACTCAAGTTGTCAAAGAGTCATTGAAAAACCCACCTGTGGAGGTGAATAAAAATGTCAACGAAGCAAGAAAAGTCTATGTGGCAAAAATGGCCAACTTACAAGCGGCTATGACATGCAATCATAAGAAGGGGATCGATCCTAATAATCCAGCTGCAAAAAAGTCACTCGAAAAATTTGAAGATTCTGTATCTAATAAAAGGGCCAAAATAGAGGTTCTGAAATCTGAATTAAAAGCAAGAAAATACAAGACAGAATCGCAGGCCAGGAAGACAGAACAACGTTTGGAAAAACTCCAATTGCAGCTAAAACTTCAAGAAGAAACTAAAGATTACAATTTAGGTACATCGCTCAGAAACTATGTTGATCCCCGTGTCTTTAAGGCTTGGGCAGATTATCTCGATTTAGATTGGACTAAAATATATACTGCTACATTGCAAAGAAAATTTAAATGGATTGAACAATATTCGAAGGCTGACCTTAGAAAATATCTAAATACAGTGGTTGAATAAAACCGAGACTCAATGGTACGTAAGTTTGAATCATTAAAGCGGATTCTATTTCAGTTATCTAAAAATGTTCCTATAAACAGTTCCCCTAATCACAGTAAACCAATCGTACCCTCTCATAAAGCTTATATCATTTTATGGGTCTGATATAAACGTGGGTTGTCATAGCCCAAGTTGGAGGAGGTTTCATTTCAAAACTTGTACAACTCTGATGCTACTTCTCTGCGGAAGCTTTGTTCTGAACGCAAGAACAGAAGCCGAAGAGGAAATGTACTCAGTTAATTCGTTATTCATTGGGATATTTTCTAACGGTGACGTCTTGATACAAGATGATATACAACCTAAAGTAGATGTAGTGGAATTATCTGTAAAGCTATTGGGGGAAAACGTTACCAATCTCTCGATTAAGAATTATTCTTCTCATGAGTTGCCATACTATGTGAACGTGAATTCAAATGAGCTTAGGATCAAATCCCAAGGTTCATCCCAAATAAGGATCACCTACGAGACGTCAACACTCGTCGACAAAGTGGGCAGGCTCTGGACATTTTCGGTAAACTCGACCTCCGCCTTTACGCTCAAATTGCCAAATGATGTTGTCGTCACAAGTTTGGGAGAACATCCACCTCGCTTGATACGAAGACTAGGTGGACAAGAATTGCTTACATTCGACCCAGGAAGGGCCATAGTCAAGTATATCCTGGGATATATTGGGACGAAAGAACAAGCTGAAACAGCAATTAATTCTGCAGAAATGGCCATTGCCGATACGGAGAAAAGCCATCAAGGAATACGTCTAAACGAAGCAATAAAAAATCTCGAGCAATCTAAAATTTCGATGAACAGAGGCAATTTTCCTGAGGCCGAGAGTCTTGCAACCAATGCTTCCGACCTACTAAATAAATTATCTAGCGATTTTGAACTTGCCAAGAATTCAATTAGCGCTGCAACGACCCATATGAAAGATGCATCAACAAATAATAAAGATCTCATTAGGGCAGATAAATTTATTTCTGAATCGAGGAGGCAATTTGCTTCTGGGAACTATACATCCGCAGCAGAGTTTGCGAGAATGGCAAAGGAGAATATCATTTCACAAGCTGGAAATAACGAACAAAATATTACACAGGCCCTTGCAATAATCTTTGGAATCGTTCTAATAATAGCATTTGTCTTATTGCTATATTTTAAAAAATTTAGATACGTTATCCACATACGTTACCCAAAAAAGTCATCAAGAGTTGCTGATCAAGATGATTCACATGGAACCCGCAATGAAGGGTCTCGTTTAACTGATGAAATGACAAAAGACAGTACTGCTATTACAACCGAGAGTGTTAGCGAAGACATGTCACAACCAATGCAAGAATCTGAAATTTATCGACGTGTAAATGAACTCATTCTCGGGCATCCTGACTTAAAGAGGGAAGATAGGGAAGTGCTATATTTTCTTGCTCGAAATGAAGGTGCGGCCTTTGAAGGAGAAATAAGAACTAAATTCTTGTTACCAAAAACAAGTATATGGCGATTGGTGAAACGCCTTGAAAGATTGGAACTAATTGAAATAGTAAAAATAGGTGGCCAGAATTTGATAAAACTTAAAATTCAATAAGTGTAGCTCTGTTCACAACTCCCTGTAAAACTCCAGTGCAAATCAATTGGGGGGAGCGTGATATCTTCAATTATTCAAATAA
>JAKEIK010000047.1 GCA_022545895.1 Nitrososphaeraceae archaeon
GTCTTCTGTATTCTCTGATAAACATGATTATTTGGCAATATCTGCGAAATACGATAAACTCATTACTTCATTAAGAACTGCTCAATCAAATGACCTTCTCTGGTGAAGGAAACAACAAATTATGATGGTATACTTGACGCCACGAGGTTAAGATTAAGACGCTGTATAATGAAGTAGATTTGATTTTCTATATTTAGTCTAAAAAAGATTACTTTCAAGTATAAATCGGGAGTTCTCATAACAAGGCCAGGAAAAAATTAATGGTTTTTAAGATATACCTTAGAATTTCTGTTTCTGTCATTATATCTGGCATCTGCATTATTCTTGCAGTACAGGGAACTGTATCTGGCTATACTGGAAAGGAGATTGCTTTGAAGTTAGGCAACGCTGAGTTTATACCACTAAACGGAACGACTAATTATCAAATTAAGATAAATGTCAATTACTCAGTATCTGATCCTGTTCTAATTGGCCAGAAAATTAATGCAGTTATGAAAGTACATTCCGCGGATGGAAAAATATTAAAGACTACATCTTTTCCCTCCGGATTTGCTGCCAATATTACTGGTACCACACAACTGTTGACCAATATACCGAAAATCATAGCACGAAATATCACAACTGAAATTGTCTTTACTGATCTCAACAAAACGAATGTATTATCCAATACCGTCGAAACTCTACCTCATATAGCGAATCTAAAGACCTCAGAATCTATGCCTACCATTACAAATACGACTTGATTCATTGAAAGTAATAACTACATTGGACCACAAGACGAAAAACTAACCAGATGCGCACCTCTTCTGGGTTGAGGATAATAGCGATGGACCAAAGGATGCCACTTTTTACTTTACGTTACCTATTATCGATTGACAAACATCTCCAACTCAACTCTATTATCTTTAAATATAGAATAATTGTGACTAGAGCGAGTGCTTACAAACTAACGTAGTTGTGTTGATAAAATGATAAATGGGGTGAGTAAAACGAATCAATACGAGATCATTTTTTGTGATCTTTGATCTTATGGAATTTCCATTCAAGTTTACCATGACGCAAGAAATATTCGTTCCAATCAGATTAGGCCCTCATTGTCTTTGGCATATCCAATGGATTGACTCCTGTATAGTTTTTTGCAACGTTATCCTAAATTAGCCGAGTTTGCATTAGAAGTCTGTATAACGCTATTCCCGTAAGAGGCCGTTATTCAGACAAGATATACTAAAAAAAGCTGTAAATAACTAAATACTTGTGATCATTAACTTCCTTGTATGCTGAAGTTAATTGCTCTATGGGTGTCTTTGGTAATCTTATTGGTTACCGCTTCGGTTTCTATATACGGTGAGCCTAAAGGTACGTTTATCGGCAAATACTTTAGGGTTACAAATATGAGTGCCGTGTCAGATAACGCTAATTCGACTAATATTATTGGGATTGTAAAAAACATCGGCAATAAAACATTGAATGGCGCTGGTGTGGTAGTAGAACTATACGATTTCAATAATCGTCTTATAAACGTGATAGAATATACACCTGTCATTGTTAAAACCTTGGGACCTAATGAAGTATCTCCCTTTAAAGTTTGGACTAATACACGATCATTTGATCATTATGTTGTTCGTATAGTGGGTGTAATTGGTTAAAATTATTTTTACCGGAATTATAGCAGTGTTTAACAATCATTGCTGACTATCATTTGTTTCATGCTGGAATTAAAAAGTGACCAAAAAAACCTTAAATACAATATATAATTATTATTGGGCACAACATTGGACAAAAATAGCCAATCTCCAGTGTATGTAGCTGTAATTGATGATGAAATTGACCTCGTGCACTTGTTTAAAGATGCTTTGAGTCAAATCGATGGAATTGAAGTATTTGCTTTTTCTGATCCAAATTTGGCCTTGGAACACTTTCAAATAAACCACAAGCATTACAAGGTCATAATTTCAGATTATAGGATGCCAGGGATGACCGGAATCGAATTATTAAGTAAAATAAAAAATATTGAGCCAACGGTTATAAGAATTCTGATAAGCGCATTTGAGATCCAAGACGGGTTATTTCAGGAATGCAACTGCATTGATAGATTTTTGCAAAAACCAGTATCGATGATTAAGATGATCGATGAAGTTGAAAGCATCTTTAATACAATGCAAATTCCAAACAGAAAACCAACATCTAACACATGAATTTTGGACCTTCGATTAGTAAAGAGATTCGTAGTTAAATATAAGAAGGCTGGTGGATAATCTAATATGAATGGGATTCAATTTTATGGCTTTTAAGACGTTTATAAGTTGCAAACGCATTATCACATTTTTCACATCTCCATGAGTGTAATCTTGCTTCTCTGTAACTGGAGTAGGTGCGGTCTCTATTTTCCCAGGTTCGCTCACGCAGATTGTATGTAACAGCCGTGTAATTAGTTCTGCCTCTATTTGGTTGCACGTTTTTTACAATTGAAATTAGCAATCATAAATAATATTCGTTACATTATTATATAAAAAGAGGCAATTCTCATGGAAAATTATTAAGATTATTACGTCGTGTTCACGGGTACGGTAGATCGTTCCCACAATGTTATTCCCCTACGTTGCCTGGTTTAAAGATATTCTAAATGTAGCTCGACTCTTTCAAATTCTAAAGAAAGAAATAAAATAGAATTAAGAAGTCAATGGATTATTACAAAGGCAGTCATAGTGTAAGACAACTAGACCTTCAATATTACTGATATCTTCAAATCTAGAATAACGCCTTTACTGCGAATTCGAATCTCTGAGTCAATGGTTATTTAAAATTGGGATTAACAGGTTCAAATACTTTTTTTCGTAGGAGTTCGATTCTGACTATAAGTACATCTGACTAAACCATTCAATCATATGGCGATCTCTGATCCTCCTGTTCCATAAGGTATATCATTGCTGAGATACTATATATTTTCCATCTTCTTTTGAAGTGCCAAATTGGAATCAAATCAGTAACTACAACTTCATTGACGATTAGCTCAATCTGGTATATGTATCGGGCAAGTCCAAACGCTAATACAGTAATCCCCGAGATAAACTAAATTAGTAGTTGTGTTCCTTTGCAGAGTAAAATACTAGAGCTACAAACTAATGCAACAGATAAATATATGATCAAAAATACTTTGAGTTAAGCAATTTGAGTATCGAAAATATTTCACCAACTTTGTTCTCGATGGGCTCAGGTGGACTAATCGGATTCCTTGTTGGGTTTGCAGTCAAACGCGTATTCAAGATCCTTGCTGTAATAGCTGGTGTATTCTTTGGATCGCTAATGTACCTTCAATCGCAAAATCTCATAAGCGTAAATTGGGATAGACTCCAGGAAATGTCACAGTGGACTGTAACAACACTAGCTCATTCATTAACGGATGTGGGACAGATCTCTACTATAAGCGGGAATTTGGGCATACCCCTGACAGGAGGCTTGGCTGCGGGCTTTGCCTTTGGAGTCATGAAAGGTTAAGATTTGATTTCATGGGATAACGAAATGTCTAAGAGTAAATTTTGTTTTGAGTTACGAAAACCATACTAACTGAAATGGCACTATATCTGAAATTTCATTTGAATGTAATTCCAACTAATAGCTGGTATACCTGTCTTTACTGAAATCTGATTTAGGAGTTAAACATTCGAGCTGAATAGTCCGCTAATTTCTTCAGAGCTTGAACTCTCTCCTGCCTTTCAATTTCAGCTCCTTCTATTGCAGAAGAAAGATAACCTATGGATTTATCATATGTCTTACGAGCCACCGGATATGGCACCCCATCCTTCCCACCGTGTGCAAAATTGTATTTTACAGGGTCCTGCCACGATGCCTTCGTTCCAAAAATTATCTCTCCTATAAGCGAAAGCGCTCTCACGGCTGCGGGACCAATTCCTGGAATAGAAATTAACTCTTCATAATTTTTTGGCTGAATATCATAAATTTTTCTAAATACATCCCAGTTTAATCTACGTGGCATCTCATAATGTTCAGAATTCTGGACTTTTTTCATAGAGTCCGATACGGATATCTCCTTATGGAAGTTGTTATCTCCCGCAATCCACTTGTCCAGTGTGATATCATTCAGTTGGGGGCCATAATCCACCATAATTCTGCGGACTGACGACTTTATATTATCAATGTTGCTTGTTGCTAACTCAACTGAGATTTTTTGATTTTCTGCAGAATCAATAGAAGTCATATCCAGCGTATTTGGGTTTTTGAAGTTGCTTATGATGCCTGCGTGGGGTTCGGAAGTAAAACTTTTCACAGTATCTGAAATCCAATGATATCTCCTTGCCATTCTATAAGTGCGATTCATTCCCTGTTGGACTACTGTCCAGTTTCCTTCATCATCAAATGCGATTACATGGTGATATAACGCAAAACCATCCTGTACTACAGAATTATCCACTTTTGCTGCCATCCTACTAGCGTACAATAAATTTTCCATTTTAGCCGAAGAAAGATTGTAGTGTTTTTCAGCAAGATTTGGTATTTCGTTTTTTGCCTCTCTAGATCTCTTTCCCTTTCCTCCTGCAATAGAAACACCGTGAACGTCTTCATTCAGAGAATGTTTTAGAACTCCAGTTACCACGGTTGTAACTCCTGATGAATGCCAATCAAAACCTAAAACACATCCAAAAGCTTGAAACCACAGAGGATCAGCCAATCTCCTCAAAAATTCATGTTGGCCGTACTCATTTACAATGACTTTTGAAATTGCAAAAGATAATTTCTTCATTCTCTTCAGTAGATATGGGGGAGCGAATCCTCCATGCAACGGAAGATTAATTGTAGCATGAGCTTTCAATACAGTGTAAAATAGAAAGCAATTATGAACATATTAATTTTCTATTAGGATGGCCGTTATTTCAAATGCCAGCTAATCTATACTTTGTCAGCTTATACAATAAGAAAGAGCTAATTATGTACTTGAATGGTCATCAATTCGGAGGTGAATATTTTTAAGCTGCTGCTATAATGAAGAGAGATCTAGCAGAAAATAAATAAACTCACGGACTCTTGAAATGATTGTCATGAATTCCAGAGTGATGATA
>JAKEIK010000048.1 GCA_022545895.1 Nitrososphaeraceae archaeon
GGCCTACAAATCCTTCATTGTTCTATGTTTTGTTATATTTTTTGGAGTACTATTCTTGTCACTTGCAATTCTATTTGGTCCTAATGACGAACGCAGTCCGAGTGAATTAAGATCTGTAGTTTTTAAAAACAAGCCGTTTTTGTGGCAGAAGCTACAATCCGACCCATTTCAATGCTTTGACAGACTTTTCAGTCAGCTTCAGTCAGGTAGCTTAGGTTTTGATAGGCTACAACAAGGGATTGAAGACTGTACAAAGCAAAATTTGCATATAGTGGTAATAGTAGTATAATTCCCGACCAACCACTGCAGGGTGGTCCAGAACTGAGATATGCTTAATAATTTTACTTCCTCGTTTTATTATGCTTATTAAACCGCAGTTAAAAATTATTATTGTTGCTATTTTAGCGACTCAAAGTTAACAATTTCTTGAATATCCAAAAGTTAAATATCGTGTTCTCTTGTTCAAGTTAGATAAAGGCTTATTCAGCCTATCCAAGAATAGAAAACAAGAACTGTTTGGATATGACCATTTCTTTTTTTGGCACTTGTAAAGTCTATCTATTATTTGCTAAAATTTTCCACTGAAGATCGATTTACTCATCAATCAATTCCACCTACCGATTGATTCCAAAATGGCTAAAATACGGCTAAAATACTTTACTAAAAATTAGGAAACGTAATGTAATTAGTGGTGACCCGTATCTGGTTTCTCTCTACCTGTATGTGCCTTTTTGCTATGAGTTAACATTCTTTCCTTGTCTTGAAACGTCATGGAACAATTCTTGCATTTAAAAACATTGTCTTTTTCATTTTTTTTGAAGAAGTTGAAATTTATTCTCATGTGCATAATACAAAACTGGGGTATCATTAAGCTTCCGATTTTGCATATACTGGGACATTTCAAGCATAGGTTTCTTTGAATAGGTTGCGAAATAGATCTGTAGTTCGGTCTCCTAATTACTAAATATTAACGTCTTGGTTTTTCGTTACCCTGATGTCTTCTTCCTTTTTTCTGCATATCATTTGGGATTTCCACAGAAATAATCTCAATTACTCTCGCATATGGTCGAATCGTCTTCCATTCTTAAAAGGCTGATTAATTAAGATAAATATAAACACGCGTTATGATACCTAGAAAAAATGCAGAAGCCGAAAGAAAATTGTTCAAAGGCCGAAATTCTGATACCACCACTTATTCCTTCATTCATTTGTATTTTAGAATCAGATGATAAATTATGACAATTTGAAAAAAGAAAGAGAGTTGTTTTACTATTTTGAAGTTACTTCTAGTCATTAACATACGTTAGCAGTTTCAGATATACTCATCCACCAAGGCCGCCAACTCCGCCAGATGCATCCCCGCCTTTACCTCCAGTACCGCCTATGCCTATGCCGCCAACTCCACCTGGCCCAGATGAACCTCCATTGGCACTTCCTCCAGTGCCAGTAGAACATGCTTGTGTACCAGTTGCAACCTGTTGACACGCAGATCCGCCAGAAACAGAGCCCGATAGACCGAAGTTAGATCCACCTACGCCGCCTGCAGCACCAGCTCCACCGTTACAGCTGGCGCCAATACATCCAATACCTGAAGCTCCACCAGCTCCACCAGCTCCACCAGCTCCACCAGCTCCTGTCGAATCGCTAATACCGTCAACTCCGGGGAGAGCAATAATGGTGCCTCTGTTTCCTTCGGTACCTGGAACGCCATTCGTGCTAGAACCTGGATTACCATTGGTACCGGTCCCAGAGCTCCCATCGGAACTAATTCCATCATGTCCTGTACTTGCGGCTCTCGTTATTACTTGAATTTTATTCTTGATAGTGTTCTTCACAGACTTGACTTTGACATTCCTTGCATTAGCTGATTGTTGATCAAATGCTAACGGGAAGGTTAATACTCCAGCTATTAGAATCACGCCTACAATCATTGCGATAAGATTTTTTGTATTTGAATTCAATGTTATTCATGTCATACTCGATCACATTATTTAAACACTCATTAGAATAAGAAAATCTTTAGGTCATGTGTAAGTTGTGAATAACGACAATATCCCGTCTAATAGCTTAATAATAAACGGCTCTTGGTGGTTTTTGATTTAGGTAGAATTATGTTCTAATATACGTGAACTGCGATCTTATAGACTGAACAGAACCAAAGAGAAAAAACAGAAGAATTATGACTGACGGTAGCAAAGGTTGTAAAATCTACATAATACACTGTTTTTTGATCTCGTTTTCCGATCCATTAATATCGAATTTCGCATAATTACCGACCATTGGGACTTGTCTATCTTTCAATATTACTCAATTAAATCATACGTTCAAAGTACGGTGAGAAATTCGACCTGTATCAAGATATCCACATGGAGACTTTATTGCTAAATACAGTCGTCCTTTGAAGAGCATCGATTTCGATATCAATCGCCTGAAATGATTTCTCGTTTTGTTCTATTTCGATTGCTTTAGTGGGTAATGATACTCTGTCATCGAGCTCTTCGTTCTGAGAGTTGTTGTTAAGATTAGAGGTTACTTTGTTCTCCCATACTATTCCCGCAAACTTTGACTCATCATTGTTCGACTCTGGGTTCTTAATTTCTTGGATTTTGCCAAAATTCTTGCCAACATTCTTAATTACATCCTTTACCCCCTTTTTTAGATCCAACTGATCTATCTTGGAGTTCATGGAGTAATCAATCAATTTTTCGTATTTAATAAACTGGGGTGAAAAACATTGCTCATCTGTAATAATGAAATCAAATTAATTCCGTTTATGTTTATTTTAATAGGAAAAAGAATCAAGTATAAGTGTTAAATTATATCTATTTAAAAGTATAATGTAGATGTTCTGGGCCATATTGAGATATTGACTGACCAAATTTGTATATTCGAAGTTGAAATCACTAGTTTCACAATTATTGTAGATTACAATTACATATGACAATCTGAACAACTAAATACATAAACAAAATTTAGGCGTAATCCAAGTTAGGTTGACAATCTGCTATCCTAATAGTAAAGTGAGAAGCTATAAGTAAGTTGGTATTCGTAGTAAATTCTGTGAAAGATTCTTCACATCACCATACCGATTCAGTAGAACAGATTAGATCGGAGGTTACAGTTTGCACATTATGTAAGCTTTGTCAAACGAGAACAAAGGCAGTACCCGGTGAAGGGTTGACATCAGCAAGAATAATGTTTGTTGGCGAAGCTCCAGGAAGAAACGAAGATATGGAAGGAAGACCATTCGTGGGTTCAGCTGGCAAGATCTTGGAAGATGTCTTGCAAAAATTTGGCTTCAGTAGGGCTGAAGTTTTTATAACAAATGTGGTGAAGTGTAGACCACTAGGAAATAGAATACCTGATGATGAAGAACGGTCTGCCTGTAGAGATTATCTTGATAGAGAGATTTCAGTTATTTGCCCCGAAATAATTTGCATACTAGGCCGGACCGCTTTTGAATCCATATTGGGTGGAAAATCAATCATGTCCAGTAGAGGTAATTTTATTGTACGAGGAGAAAGAAAATATTTCCTTACAATACATCCTGCTGCTACAATCTACAATTCAAAACTCCGTTCTGTGCTAGAAAATGATATTAAGTTTCTAAGTCAAGAATATAAAAAGATATGTACTCATAATTTATCTTTACTTACTGACTTTATGTCGTAAAAGATCATATTTTATCAGGTAACCATATACACAATATTCAAACATAGTAACGTGATTAGATAGGAAATCGCCATACTCATTATTCTAAACTAGATAAACTTAGGTTAATTAGAACATCGCTACATCTTATTATCTCAGGGCGATATAGTGTTATGGTAACGACGACGAAGATTCTTTGCAGATATGCCTACTTGGAATTATATTTGTAATCAAAATTAATACATTGGTCAACAGACTTTGGAATACCCAAAGAACTAAAGCTCTCATCAACAGTGAAGAAACAGTTTATTCCTGAGTCACATTGGAAAATGATGCAGATTAACATGCGAGACGAATAAGAAGATGGATGAACATTCAACAAATCACTTAAGATATGGTTAGAGGTCAACTCAAATTCTGTGACGCCTCGGTATAGAATCAGAGCAAGAGAGATACATGCCAATGATAGATGATAACCTATAAAACCAGACAAGTAGTTATTCATAGTGATGGTGAAGAGCGTAAGTGAAATAATGACTGTAAAGATAGAAACTATCGGATTAGAAGAGACTGCACAAATGGCTGCGAAAAGAATGAAAGATAAGAACGTAAGTTCATTAGTTGTCATAGACAGAAATGATCAAGCGATGGGTATTGTTACAGAGAGGGACCTTGTAAGAGAGGTATGTATACAAGATGCAAGTAGTAGTGAGTTCATCATTCAACAAATAATGTCTTCTCCTATAGTAACTATAGATCCAAATTCATCCATAGAGACAGCAGCCAGTGTTATGCTACAGAACAAGGTAAGACATCTAGTAGTCGTGAATGGATCGAAGACGACAGGAATAATTACTTCAAGCAACTTTATCAATTATTTGAATGGACAACTAGACTTAAACGATGTAAATGCGAGGATACTTGCAGCACTATCGGAAGAACCAACTGAATCTCAATCTGCTAATGCATAAACCTGGGGACAGCAGGAATGCCAATTATTGAATTCTCGAATAAGTCGTGCAAAACTCGACTCTAAAAATTCAATTGCTTTAAATCTAGATGAGAATTGCGAAAAAACCGAGCTATTGTTAAATAAAATAAAATCAAAAACAAGAGGTGGCTGGATACTTAAACTTTAAACAAGACTTACCTCTAAGGGAGAGAACAAAAGTGTCTTTCCTAGATTACGTTTCACTTGTTTGAATCTTTAATATAACAAAGTTTTCTTGTTCAGTATAATGAGTATTGATAGTCTCCGTTTTCGTCCATGTTTCACATATATCATACGCAACTTACCATAAGTCCATACTTCGCTTCTTTTCTCTATGTTAATCCTTTTCGCATTGAGAAATTTGCAAATGCAATTAGCATATCTTAGAATAATGGGTTATTGTACTTCCTTTCATCGCGTTATTTGCGCAAGCAGTCTAGATTCAGAAAACGCAAATGACAACAGAAACCTTTAGATTTTAGATTCAGCTCTTGCCTTTAGAGCAATATTCATAGCCTCAAAACTCTCTTGAAGATCCTCGTCGAGTCTATTGCCAAATAGTTTCACCCCAACACCTCTGAAAACTTCCAAATGAATAAGAGAAATTTCTTCCGAAGAGATTTCTTTGATCTCAAAAATTCGTTCGCCTTCAAAGATGCCTGGCAAGAAGGATCTCCCTTGCCATCTTAGTTCCTTGTTAATTTCAAATTTAGTTATGGTGGGGTGGTATATTCTATTTTTTCCTTTAATTGTACGTATATGTACCTCAATTTTCTTACCTAGATTTGCCTCGCCAATTATTCTAGTCATAACTGGATTCCACTCTTCATAATCGCTAAATTTTGTAAGGATATCCCAAACCTTTTCTGGTTTCGCCCTAATCTTAATACACGTACTTACTGTTTTCAATTATTTTTGTAACTTTATCCTTAATAATGAAGTTTTTGAGACTTGCCACTCGTGATAATCCTTTCATACGAGGATCATTTGGCAGATTTCTGAACTCAAGCGTAATATCTCATTTATATTTCTCGAACCTATTATCATAACAAATATCAAGGATGAAAGAATGGACATATTTTGCGACAGTAGTTTTCTCATGGCTTTGGTTTCCAATCCCATAACTTGCCGGGATAGGGTAGAAGATGAACTAGGCAAATTGAAATTTATTGTCCCATCTAGTGTCCTCAAAGAACTGGAGTTAATTAAGAAAAGAGCAGGGCCCAAGAGGTCAAAGATGGCAGGGGCTGCAATTCAAATGGCTAATTCAAGGTTTGAAATTACAGACATAGGTGAATTTGCTTATGATGTAGACACTATGCTAATCGAATATGCAATAAAAAGCAAATGCGCTGTTGCAACTCTAGACAATGAATTGTTGAGAAGGCTAATAGATAATAATATTTTAGTAATCACTCTAACTAACAACAGAATGATAGTGGCAAATCAATACCGAGCGTAAATTTAAATCTTCATCATCATATTATCTTACTTCATGGTCGAATTCAAAGGAATTACTCTAAAGTGGACAGGGCATGCAGGTTTTCAAATAACCGATGATGACAAAATTTTGTATATTGATCCCTACAAGTTAGGAAAACAGTTTAATGATCTGAATAACGCTCACCTAGTTCTAATCAGCCATAACCACTTTGATCATCTTTCAATAGATGATTTGCATAAAATTATTAACGTGAATACTCTCGTGATTGCAGCTAACGAATGTTTGGCTCAGCTGAAGGATCTGAATGTCAAGGATATTCGCGGTGTCGGACCCGACGAAACAATAACTTTTGGAAATATTCTAATAAAGACCATTCCAGCATATAATACAAACAAAGAATTTCATCCCAAAAAGGATGATAAGGTAGGATTCATAATCACAATTAACAATATTGTTATTTACCACACGGGAGATACAGATGTAATTCCAGAGATGAAAATGATAAATCCCGATATAGCACTGACACCTGTGTCAGGAACATACGTGATGACAGCCGAAGAAGCAGCAGTAGCAGTAAACGATCTCATTAGGCCAACTAAGATGGCAATTCCAATGCATTATGATTCAATAGTGGGGACAAAAGATGATGCAATACGATTCTCGGAACTGGTTACAGTATGTTCAACAAAAATATTAGAAAAAGAATAAATTGACTTTTCAAAAATTTTTTTAAAAATTAAAACTTATATACGATTTCTTTTTTATATAAATGAAAATGGCGGCAAAGAAGAAAGCGTCAAAGTCTGCAAAGAAGGGATCCAAGTCTAAAAAGTAATGTGCCTTGTAATAGGGCATTAATTACGATCTATTATTCTCCCCTTCTTTTGTTCCATTTTTTGAGAGCTTCTACCGGAATTTTTTGAAATAAACCTTTAATCATGTTATCAGTTTAGTACGCTTATCAGAGGAATTCAAACATGAAAGAGGCTAGTAATTTTTAGTCATCAATGGTTGGAGGTTGGTAAATGTTTGGCATTAAGTTAAAAAATAGGTAAAAAGAATGACCATCATGCTAAGCGGTACTTTAACCCTGTTTAAAATTGGTGATCGTCGATTCCAACTTCGTCACCTCATAGTTATTGGTGTATTGGGAATAGCCTTTACCACGGCATTCATAATGCGCTCTTTTCCAATAAAATATGGCTTCTATCTTAACGAATTCGATCCATATTTTGATTATCGTGCTACAAAGTATATCGTTGATAACGGGCTTGATGCGTATTGGAAATGGCATGACACCATGTCGTGGTATCCGGAAGGACGAGACATTCCCAAAACTTCTCAGTCCGGACTGCATATCGCCGCTGCATTTCTCTATGAAGCATTTGGAAGAGGAACCTCCCTTTTAGATTTCACAATCCTTCTGCCTGTTATTCTTGGTTCCTTAACTACTATCATAATTTTCGCGCTAGTGAGAACACTCAGCAGCACCACTGCCGGTTTGTTTTCGGCTCTACTCTTTGCATTCTCCCCTGCTATAATACAGCGCGGAAATCTAGGTTGGTTCAAATCCGAACCTCTAGGTTTATTTTTTGCACTTTTTGGAACTTATCTATTCATCTCAGCCCTAAAACATCGACCAGGAATTGCTGTTATGAAGGCAGTAGCAGGTGGGCTTTTCCTCGGCTTAGCAAATGCCTCGTGGGGTGGCATACAATACTTCAGCATTCCAATATCTATATTCTTAATTGCAGTAACATTTTTTAGAAAAGATCTTAATACGCCCCTCGTGGTGGCAATTGCATTTACTGCTGCTACTTTGTTATGCGCAGGCGCATTTCCACGACCTGGGCTTTCATTCGTGACAGGATTGCCAGGAATATCTCTGATCGGAGCCACAATATTTTTGGCTGTCTCCTTCATAGTGAAGAGACTCACGGATGAAAGAAAATTTGTTAGAAACAATCTGATCTGGCTAGGTGCATTCTTCATCGTCGGTGTGGGAATAATTTCTACAGGTGTCTTTCATACTGCTTCATTCAGATATTTAAATGCCATAAATCCATTCCTCTCCTCACAAAATCCACTGGTTGAATCAGTTGCGGAACACTTTACTCCCACACTAGTTGATTACTTCACAGATTATTCAGTTCTTTTGATGTTTGCTGGGTTTGGGGCGTGGATGGCCTTTAAGCGTAGAAACGATACTTCTATATTCGCGCTGCTCATCGGTATAACAGGAGTCTACGTAAGTGCCACTTTTGCGAGACTACTTGTATTTGCTTCAATCGGGATAATAGTTTTGGCAGGCATTGGCCTTTACGAAATAACTAGGAGCATATTAGTTTACAGAGCAACACGCTCTCCTACCGCAGGACAGAAAACAAAGAAGAAACTAGAGCGAGAAGGAGCATCCCAAATAAGTACGCCAATAAGAATAGTATTCATCGCATTAATCATTCTCCTCATCTCACTGCCAATTTTGGATAATAGTGGCATGATAATCCCTCCGAACTCAAATTGGATAAGTTCTGCTGACATCCCTCCATCTATCGCCAACGGTGGAACTGGGTACAGACTAACTACAAACGATTGGACAAATGCGCTAAACTGGATTTCGAGCAATACGCCTGAGAATTCAGTAGTTGCAGCATGGTGGGATTATGGATATTGGATAACGACAGTTGGAAACAGGACAAGTCTTGCAGATAACGGAACAATCAATCAAACTCGAATTGCTACCATTGCAAAAATGTTCATGGATCAGACTGAAAATGGATTGAAGATCGCCAAAGATCTTAAGGCCGACTATATTTTGGTTTATGTTGTTGGTCAGAGATTCAGTGGAAATAACGGAACAGATTTCTATGTTTTGGGGAGTGGCGGTGATGAAAGTAAGAAACAGTGGTTTATTAGGATAGGTGGATTTAAAGAAGATAAATACTTACAGCAGGACGGATTCACGCCTACACCGTACTTCTGGAATAGAACGCTACTCGGCAGCATAATACCATTTACTCCCCAGTCCTACGCATCATTCGACAAAGGCATGCTTACTAATTTAGCAGAGCAGTATCAACCTGGCACAGTTGCGCTGTACACAAAAGATATCAAATATCCTGCAGATGGAAGAAGTGATCAGCCTTTGAAATTAGTTTACGCATCTGACAGCTTTAATAGTCATCAAACAGGACTATTTTTTGGCGTTTTGATTTATCAAGTCAACCATAATTATGTGCCAAAACCTACGTCAGATCCTTACAACGAAAAGGATACGGATGCCACTGGAACCTCATTCTCCCAGGCCGGTAATGTGGGCAGCCGTGCAAATACCACCGAATCAAGGGAAGTAGCTAGGATAGACACAACACAGGGCCCAATAACAGTAGCATTCTATCCCTATGCTGCTCCTAATCATGTTGCCAACTTCGAGAAACTTGCAAAAAGTGGCTTTTATAACGACACGATATTCCATAGGATAGTCAAAGGATTTGTAATACAGGGTGGAGATAACAACACGAAACCAGATGGCAAACCTAGAGAGTTCTGGGGTACAGGGGGTCCAGGATATTCAATCCTATCTGAATTTAATGATATACCTCACGTGCGAGGAATTCTATCAATGGCTAGATCCAGTGACCCGAATAGTGCTGGCTCCCAGTTCTTTATTGTATCAAATGATTCAAGATTCTTAGATGGTCAATACACGGTATTTGGGCATGTGATCGAAGGAATGGATGTAGTCGATAAAATTGCTAATCTCACAACAATTCAAAATGATCAACCAAAAGATCCTGACGCTGCAAGAATACAATCTATCACTATTCTCAATAGAAACAGTTTACAAAATATGAGTAGATAAGTACATCAAAAAGAGACTAAAGTAATACATGTCGAGTCAAGTATAAGGTGTTACCTATTTCGGATTAGTTGTCAGAGTAGAATAAATAAAAGGCAGTAGAATGGTTGCCTCCCCATGAATAGTAGTCTGCATTGCCATATCTTTGACCTTGCCCCACGATATGGCCTCGGCCACCAAAGCTCCACTCGAACTACCGTCCCACTCTGATGATGTTGTTATGTATACGGCATAGTCAAGTCCTCCCCTAAATTGGTTCCACCACAGAGTATGGTGTTTTGAAATTCCTCCACCTATCATGAATGCGCCAGTTTTTTTTGCCTCATAAACAAAATCTGATAGTTTTGTTTCATCAGAAAGAATATCGATATTGAAATCTTTGTGTTGTTGATGGAAAAACCAGATCTGGCTGCCAACTGCACCATCGACTATACCTGGAACTATTACGGGAATATCATTTTTAAATGCCCAATAGAGAAATGACGATTCATCAAGTGTGCTGCCAATATGTTTGATGAGTTCATGTGGGGAGATATTACGAATACTCTTGTCATAATAAACGGTCTTGAGACATGATTGAACCGCCTCTTCTATCCGAGGTCCGTAACTATCTTGGGGCACTAGTATGTTACCCAATCTATGTACATTGTGTTTATGCAGCATCCGATCATCCATTCTCAAGTCTCCAGAATAGTATTTTGCACTGGCACGTGCAATATCGTGGTCAAGGGCACCACAAGTTGTGATTACACAGTCGAACATTTTGTGCTTTAACATGTCTCGAATAATCCCTCTTACTCCTGTGGATAAAATGGCACCCACAAAAGAAAGAAATCTAGTGCAGGAGGGATCTTTCCCCATTTTGCGCAATATCTGCGTGCCTACAGATAAATTAGTTGATTCAAAACCGCCAGAATTCGCCATATCATTTACAATTGAAGTAACCGAATCTGACTTGATTTCGTAATCTTTTACACCTCTGACTAGGATCTTCTTATTAGGACTCTTTTTCTGTTTACTCTTTCTCGGGGACACAATAGGTATCACAAGAAGGTGTATAAAATAGATTTGCTCTTTTAATAAAACAAATCAATTCTAAAAACAATATTAAAATTACGTGATATTTTTAAAATTACATCAATTCATAAAAAGTAAATTAACCTATCCACCAGTCATTTTCGTAAACGAATTATTCCTGTTGGTCGTCGTTAGATAGTCCAAGTTTGCAAGAGCTATTATTGCGGATTCCCTCACCTCTTCACTAGAGTCGGCTAAAGCATCGACTAAGGTTTTTCTTGAATCTTCAGACCCTATAACTCCCAAAGCTACGGCTGCTTCGTGACGTACAAAAAAACTTGAGTCGGATTCTACAGCCTCAGCAAGCGATTTAGTCCCACTTGTGAAGCCAAGTTGACCAAGAGAAAATGCAGCCTCATGCCGGACAAGGGCATCTGCATCATTTTTCAGAACTCTGGCAATAGATTCAACA
Organism: Nitrososphaeraceae archaeon; assembly: GCA_022545895.1. Classification (GTDB taxonomy): domain Archaea; phylum Thermoproteota; class Nitrososphaeria; order Nitrososphaerales; family Nitrososphaeraceae; genus TA-21. The sequence goes on from JAKEIK010000048.1 coordinate 11,435, forward strand.
GCTTTTTCACCTGCAATATTTGCCAAAATACATACTGATCGAGTTCTAATTACATAATCTTCATGTTCTAACAAGGACTCAAAAAAAGGAACATTTCTCTCATCGAATTGTTTTTCCATTTCACCCAATAATATCAATCGAGAAGATGAATTTGCGTCTGTATTATATTCCATAGATATTTCATGAGGTAAGTAGGGTATTTTATCTTTCTTTCGTGACTGTTCGCCACATTATTATAATCCTTGTATTTTAATCTTCCATGTTGCGTATTAGGTACTGGCGATTGACTATAAAAGACGTCCTTGATTCTACATATCCACAAGAAAAAGCAAATCACTGGGATATCAAATGTATGCAAGGAGAGTACCAGCATTTTGGCATATTTTGGTTCAGATACGGCACTCCGGTAGATAAGGAACCAGCACATGGAATTAGTTTTTACTTTAATGACGTACCACAAATAACTATTCAGAATCTGATCGAATTCTTGCAATCCAAATACGGCGGTACTGTATTGCACAGACAAAGCCGGGTTTTTCTACAAGGTTCAAGTGAGTTTTCAGATCCAAAAACAATAGGTCAGCTAGCAAATGATATTAGTGTGAAATTTAATGGACCAGTAGAGCTGACGATAGAATTTGAAAAAGTAACAGCGGAAGAACAAGAAAAAAACTTGTTCAACCTTCCAGCCAATAAGGCATTACCAATAGTAGGTCCGGATTAATTAACTGATTAATTGTCCAATTAATTTATTGATTAGGCAATTTATACGAGTACTAGTTTTCGGCAATTACCTTGATTTATCTCGTTTACGTTAATGAAACTCGCGAAACTAATAGTCGTAATTTGCCTTTTTTTTAAAGATTAATTATAACAAAACAATATTCCTTTTCAGTTAATTGACTTTACATTGTTGGCGCGTTGACAAAATAATCTGGTAGCATCGATCTTATTTTTTCCTTAAGGTTTGCAATGCTTACCGGCTTACTAATAAAATCAATGACTTCTACTGACGGGATAACTTTGATGAACTCTGCTTTGTTTATTTCAAATGCAGTAATAAAAGCAATCCTCACTGAGGGATCAGTTTCCTTTATGTGGCGATACAATTCGAATCCATTCATATTGGGCATACGAATATCTGTGATTACTAAATCGTAATAATTTGGTGGATGAGTTTCAAAATTACTTATTGCCTCATCTGGCGCTGAGAAAGCCTCCACTTCAAATTCTTTGTCTGATTCCAATCCACGCTTTATGACTGATAGAATATCTGCCTCATCATCTACAATCATTATTCGCGGCGTGGGATTTCGGTTCTTTCGTTCAGCCATTGAATAGTATTCATACAATATCTATATATATTAAGTGAATACACAATCAAAAATAGTATATTTATTACTCTTAATGAAGACATAGTCCGTGTAGAATGATTCAAAGTATCTAAAACGGATAGTCATCCGTCGTCAACCAGCTCAATTGATTCGACATATCGGAGATAGCAAAACCAACTAGAAAAATTTGTCTCCTGCTACTCTCGTCATTGATGATAACTGGTAAGATTGACCACCAAATTAAGGCTGTGGGCCAAAGAGTTGGCTTCTGGCTTCTTGCTAAGGCGAAAATTGATATAAGTAATTAATAAATCCGAAAGAAAGATGTCCGCGCCTGATAAACAGGGATGGCTTGAATTATTGACAGAATCAAAGATTAGAGATTTCAATGAATGGAGATTAACAAATCTGCTTGTGCGCCCTGACATAAGTGGAATGGATTTTTCAAATAAAGATCTATCAGGAGCACTACTAAACGGGATCCGATGTGTGGAGACGAAATTCAAAGCGTGCAACCTCTCAAAGACCAATCTCGTTCAGGCAGAAATGACCAATTCAAATTTTCAAGGGGCCGACTTGACTGAAGCCTTGTTGATGTATGGAAATTTGAAGAAGTCTATTTTCGTTGACACAAATTTGACTCGAACCAATTTCATGTGGGCTGAGCTACGAGAATGCGACTTTAGTGGTTCCATAATGATAAAAACAATATTTGTAGAGGCCAAAATGCAAAATGCAAAATTAGACAAAGTCCTCTTGGACACAGTTTATCTAAAGCAAGCGAACCTCGAGGGCAACTCTTGGGCAACAGGGTGACTTTGAATTTATTATACCCATTTGCATATTTCCTGCCTTTCTGTTAAACCCCTGCCGAATAGCTTAATACATTTGGGCATCCTACAATTGCTCGTGGTAATTGACACTATACGTACAATAAAGCGTCTAGGTAAATGGTCAGCCAATCGAGTTATAGGAAGAAGACGTCCTTTAATCGCTGTCTTCAGCCTCACGCATTATTGTAACTTTTACTGCCCGATGTGCCCGTTTGGAGATGCAGATAAGGGTAGCCAATTAAAACTTGTAAGAGATAAAGATCTGACGACTAACCAATGGAAGTACATCTTCGACAAAGTTTCCAAATATTGCCTTTGGTCAATTGTAGAAGGTGGAGAGCCTACGAGTCGTCCCGACTTTATGGATCTTGTTAGTTACCTGTACAGCATTAACATGCCAATTACTCTCATTACAAATTGTTCGCTTCTACATACAATCGATCTCCTCCAGCTAAAAAAATACATCCAGTTTGTAACCTGTAGTATAGACTCCGTTTATGAAGAATCATATTGCAAGGTACGTGGGGTTTCAGTCAAGATTTTCCAAAAAGTGATAGAAAATCTAAGACTACTTACAGAAGTGAATATTCCACATTATTTCAATAGTGTGATAACTAAATATAACACAGAGGAATTCATTGATCAGAGTTATTTTGACAAAGCTAAAGAAATGGGATCAAATGCGGTCTCACTTACTTTTGTGGAAGACAGATCAGATGTTCCATATTCTTTGCTGCCTGACAAAGATACGATGGTAAAGGTCTGTGAAAGTGTTTTGGATTATGGGAGGAAGCATTCTTCACCTCAGATAATGATACCTCCACAATATTTTCACCAAATCATTGAACATGGACGAGGAATGTATGATGAGTGTGGAGTTTGGAAAAGCATATTTGTTAATGGTAACGGAACAGTAATGGTTCCATGTTGGAAATTCGATAGTCCGGAAAATATATATAACTTATTGGAACAAAGTGTAGAAGAAATTTGGAACGCTCCTGAATGGGACATAGCTAAAACTTGTCATGACTGCAAGGTTCTTGGATGTATATGGTACTCGTCTCAACCAATAACTACCTTTGCACGTAACTATATGAACGGTTTATCGAGAATGATCGGTAACCAGAAACCAGAGTTAAAAGCAGATTTAATTTAGACTAGGACACGTGACACGGTGACCTTTCCATTCTATATTGGAGGAATAAATTTAGCTAAAGAATTGTATTTCTGTTCGAATGCAAATGCGATAGATAGAATCGTTCCCTCCTGATATGGTTTGCCAACTATTTGTACGCCTATTGGGATTCTAAATCTGTCAAAACCGACAGGGATACTTACGGCAGGCAAACCTGTAATATTAAATGGAATATTGTTTCTCAGGAGAGCACTACGAATCTTGGATGATTCTTTATTATCTCTTACAAAGCTACTATATTTCGGAGCAGTAACTGTTGTTGTCGGCAAAACTAAAATATCAGCTATCTTGAGACTTTTGAGAAAATTATTTCTTATCTCATTTTTGAACCTACATGAATGAATATAGTCTACAGCAAATATCTTTAATCCGTTTTTGATCATTGTCCTAACTTCTTCGGAATATTCTGAAGATTTGGTTCTTATCCACCTCAAATGTTGTTCCGAAGCCTCTGCAAGCCGTATGGGCGTCCACGAGGACTCAATTTTATTAACACCCTTGATTGAAACTATTTTTATCTGGTTTCCAGAAGATTCGATAACATTCACAAATTTGTAAAAACTTCTCACGATTTCGAGATCGGCGTCATCAAAAAAATAATCAGGGGGAATGCCAACCACCAATTTTCTATGTTTATGTCCAATTTCTTCAAATATATCATCGCCTGAATTTGAGATCTTTGGATAATGGAAAAGACGATCCTTTTGTATCAAATTTTTTAGAACTAATGCTGCATCCCAAGCACTTCTAGTTATACATCCAATATTATCTAAGGATGGTGCGAGGTTAACAATACCATCTCTGCTAATCAAATCGTATGTGGGCTTTATGCCGACTACTCCACAATATGCAGACGGAACTCGAATTGAGCCGCCGGTATCAGTACCTAGTGAAAAGGGGACCATGCCACAGGATACCGATACACACGAACCTCCACTCGATCCGCCTGATATGTGATTTTTGTTCCAAGGATTTATAGATGATCCGTAATGTGGATTTATCCCAGTTATTCCAGAGGCGAATTCGTTCAAGTTAGTAGTACCAAGGATAATGGACCCCGCTCTTCTCAACTGCGATACACATTCTGCGTTCCTTTTCGGAAAAAAATGTTTTAATATTTTGGAACCAGCGGTACATCTTACACCCTTTATGTAAATAATATCCTTGAGTGAATATGGTATTCCATCGAGAGGTCCTTTGTAATAACCCTTCTTTACCCGTTTTTCTGTAGTTTCTGCTTCCTTTAGCGCTGTCTTCTCTAATATTGTGATGAACGCATTGAATGTTGGATTATATTTTTTAATTTTGTTAATATAATCCTCAACTAAAGAAATAGGAGAAAGTTCGCCTGTTTCTATTTTGCAAGATAGTTCCCTTATGGTAGCGAAATTTAGCTTGATATCAATAATAGTGTCAGTCTACTTATAACTTTTTTTAGAATAACACGTAACGAGACTCATCTTACGGGCATGAAGAGCTCCAATAACTTCTATCCGTATAGGTGCCTCAATCAAAAATGAACAAATGGAGTCAATATACCCATTTTCCTTCCAGCTCTTGATGTTCGTCGTGCGGCTAGATCCCATTTGTTTTACGATTTCATCACCAATTTAATCAGAGGTCCAGCTCACGGAGACGTAGTATGTTCTATCATCGTTGTATTATTGTTAATTGTAGTGTTCACTCCTGATATCTGTCCTCTGATCTCTCCATTGGGAAACGAGCCGGTATGGATATTGACGTAAGCCTCTCCTTTATTCATTTTATCCAGTAGATGGGATATCGTCTTGCCCGACATAGGACCATATAACTCAGCAGCACTAAAGCTACCTTGAATCAACGTTCCATTTAAAGGACTAGTGGGTCCAGAATGGAAAAGCATTACGATGGGGTCACCATTTTGTCCACTTTTGCCGATATGCATGTGGGCTTCCATTATCGTATCCATTCCTGTCACGTCTATTTTATACCCCATAGAATCATTATTTGGTTTGAACCACGCACTACCTTTTGCGGCAGAACCGCTAGGTGGAACTTCTTGATCTCCCGTGAGCGATGTAATGAACCTCTGCTCTTGAGCATAGCTTGGATTCATCAGGAAAGTTGTAATTCCCACTGAAAAGACAGCCGTTACCAATACAGCCATTAATAGAATTAGCTGTATAGACATGATTAATTTCATATGAAGATGAGTTATATAATAGTTCAATATGAGATATAGAGGGATACTATTGTCTATAACAAATTTGCTCCATTATTAAGATCGATCAATATTTGTAGTAGTAATTCCCAAAGGACTTGACAACTCCTAGAAGTTAAAGAAGGATAGGCTAGTACGACTAGCTATTCCATTAATCAGATTGTTATTTACACAACGAAGTAATATAGTATATTGTTTTAAGGAAGGTTCAGCTTACTTCCGGCTACTATATCTTCTGGTTCCAGGGCAAATTCCGATCCACCAAGAATGATATTTGACATTCGCGGGTCAGTATCACCTACTGGTTCTTGCGATACAACAAAGAATTTGTACACCGCTGGATTAACCATATATTGATCAAATTTTAAGGTACCATTCACGAATTGACCCAACGTCAAATTAAAGTAAGAAGGTATGTCAGGATCAATAAGCCAGCCTTCAAGAACACTCCCTGAGGCAGGAAATAGTGCTACATGCGCTGTGAGATTCACCAATCCTCCAGATGTTGGCTCGTAACCTTGGGATGTAAATCCGACAGCGAGATTTCCTATTTTTTCCCCACCGTACCAAACTGTGCTATTACTGGCTGTAATTTCACGTACATGCGCGACTTCTGCTGAAGATATCTTTGTGGTTGTGGCAAGAAGAATAGATAAACTGAAAATCATGAGTGAAAACGAAAATAGTGCCGTTATTTTATGCGCCATCGGGGATATGTTGTAATGAGAATATAAAAACACTTCCTATACATACTCCTGCATCATACCAATGATCCCTTAATAAAAATTCAAGTTAATAAATGGAAGTCCAAATGCCATATATTAGAAGTCCTGTTCCCCATTGTTTCTGAATTCTATGGACTAACCCATTGAGGCATTCTTAATTCGCGTGATATGGTCACTAATCGTTCGTCAAATATATGAGCATAGTAAGTGAAAAACAAAAAATGAAAATAACGGGTCAATATAGGTGGAGGATTACAATAAGCACTTAAACAATGAAGGACAAGGTGAAAACACATTTGAGAACTCAAAGGCAAGTGCAAGCTATTGGTAAGACAATTTCCCGTCCTGAAGGACATTTAGGTGAGATATAAAAATGGTCAAAGTAATAATGACTTGGGTTATCATGCCCTGCATTTGATATGACCTATGATTGGAGCAGTGTTCAACTCTTTTTCAACTGGCTCACGTGTTAACTTAGGGCAAGAGCATGTCGTAAGTATTGAAACGATGCACAAGAGAGACAATTCATGCGTAACCCGAACATTAGAAATTACTATGTCTAGGACCATGTTATTGAATGCGACTTTTCTAACAGAAGACAAAGTACAAAATTTCAAATTAAAAGTAATATTGCTTGGCAGATCATCTACCATTTCACTATCTATACCTTTGAACTGTGTACTCCACTCGGAAGATAGACAACTCATGGCAAGAAGCAATATTATATATGCTGCCATAACTTCTTAGAAGTAAGAATGTCCATAACACAGGCTTATATGGAAAAATTCGCTATCACTTTGTTGGATCTAAATAAATCCATAAGATGGATAGGAATTGCCTCTTCATTAGGTGAACTACTTTTAGTAAAACGCCGGAAGGATTTGATACCTCTCATGACATTGGAGGAAAACCAGGAGTATACTCTCAATGCTATAGGTAGACATAAATCTAGATTGAAGTTTCAGGAAAAAATAGGTAAACTGCTTTACGCATTGGGAAAATATGAAAAACTTACTCGTGTTATCATCCCAATAAATGATTATTATTACCTTATGCTTACAATAGACATAGAGGAGCTTGATTTTGATTTGATAATAACGGACAGTGTGATACCATTTATTGGAACAGAAAAGGTGCATTTTACATACTAGCAATCACTTTTTATGTTTAGTTGTGTACAACATGTGGATAATTGCCGTACTTCTAATGAAGCCCTATTTTTAACTAATCATATTTCGAAGTGTTCAGAATCAATTCATATTACCTATATCGTTGGATCATTACAGCAATGAAAAAGAAGATTGGCTAATAATTCAGGATAACAGGTTAACAGATTATCAATTGACGTGTATTTCAGATCGCTAGTTAGACGTAAAGATATATAGCCATTTCACACCAACCTTCTTTTAAGTAATATGTCTTATGGCAGAATGTCAAGATTCCCAAGTTATAACATCGCAAAAATTGCTGCGGCCGTAATCACATTCATCGTTATTATAGTTGTCGCAATTGAATCAGTTGTAATTGTTGAAGCAGGTCACAGAGGTGTTGTTCTTTACCTTGGGGCAGTCGAAAATCGAGTTCTCCCAGAAGGAGTACATTTCATCATTCCGTTTGCTGAGCAAGTAATACAAATGGAAGTCCGGACGCAAAAATTCCAGGCTGAAGCTTCGGCTGCCTCTAACGATCTACAGGAGGTTCGAACGGTTATAGCATTAAACTACAGGATCGATCCCAAAGAAGTCAATAGAGTTTATCAGCTATTAGGTGTGAACTATGCTGACCGTGTTATTTCACCCACTATCCAAGAATCAGTCAAAGCCAGTGTGGCTAAATTTAACGCAGAAGAATTAGTTACAAAGAGAGAGACCGCAAAAGGCGTTATCGCTCAAGCCATTAGAAATACTCTCACTTCAAACAATATACTGGTTGAAAATGTGTTCATCACCGACTTCAAGTTTTCGGAGGCATTTGCTTCTCAGATTGAACAAAAGGTAGTGGCTTTCCAAAAGTTTCTTACAGAACAAAACAATTTGAGGGCAGTACGAGTAATAGCAAATCAAAATGTAGTGCAGGCTGAAGCTGCGGCCAGAGCAAACATAGCAAAGGCCAGTGGAGAATCTGAAGCCATTAAAATAATCACTGGTCAATTACGATCAAGTCCAGAATACTTACAATGGCAGGCCATTAACAGGTGGAATGGTCAGCTACCTTACGCGTCTGGAAGTGGCGCAGTGCCTTTCTTCCAGCTTCCCGCACCACAAGCTCTAACAACAAACCAAACGAACCAGCCACTAGGAGCCCGGGGCCAAATTAGCAGGTAGGAAAGTAAAATACAAGAACAAGGATATCACAAATTCAATGTGATCAAACGCTGAAATATTGTCTATTAATGACTTTGGTAGAAACTGTACATAATCGAATCTAGTATTACTAGTGTTTTTACTAGAATCTATGTGAATTTCTCATCCCGTACTGTATTCTACATCTCCAGAGGGCCATTTGAATAATAGTTCCGGGACATGCTACACTATTTTATGAAAAATAGAGTTGATTGATTAGTCTATGTTCTGTTAGGAAACTGTGAGATTCATAACTTTCATTTAGAGTTAGGACAACAGGATTCTTAACATTATTTCCTAATGCTATTGTCTTATTATTATATACCTCAGAAATGCTATTAAACTGAATTTGAATATCCAAATCCAATTATAATCAAATTTATGATGAGGTTGGAGCCTATACCTAAAAATGAGATTTAATTATAACAATTCTTTGGAATTCTATCCTGGAATTTGGGATAAGTGGAGTGTTAGACTGTAAAATTATTTTTATCATTATCTAGGAGTAGGTACATAGAATAGGCGGCGGCCTTGGGATATTCACTATTTTATTATTATCTCTATAAATATCTGCATATTGAAAAACCAGTCTTAGGCAGATAATTTGTGCCATACTTATTTCTGTTATATTTGCTATTCAGCTATTCTTTGATTTTTTTGGAGAATCGTTTCAGCGTACTAGTTAATCCAATAGCTTGATGTAATATGGGATTCACTTTCCTTGCCATTTTGGTCCTCTTCTTCTTACCGATAGTTAGAACAAAAAGCTAAACTAACATATTCTTTATTGATTCTGGATTTTCAACTAGTGACAAATCCTTATCCGAGATTTCAATATTTAATGCTGTTAATTTAATTAACCTTCTTAACAGTTTCCCTGTCTTTGTCCGGGGCAAATCCTTTACAAATCTGATTTGTTTAGGTTTTGCAAATTTTCCAATATTTTTTTCTATCAATTTGATTAGTTGGTCACTTAATACTTTTGTGTCTATACTATCGTCTGTTGGAACGATGTAGCATACTATTGACTCGCCACGAATTTCATCGGGGATTCCCACCACAATGGCTTCAGATACAAATTCATTTGACATTAGAATATTTTCTATCTCATTGCTTCCAAGCCTATGTCCTGAAACTTTAATTACATCGTCAATTCTTCCAGTAATATACCAATACCCATCAGAATCAATTTTTATTATGTCGCCATGGAACCATATATTTTTGTATCTTGACCAGTAATTTTCAATAAATTTGTCCGAACCATTTGGTAATCCACGAGTCATGGAGGGCCAGGGTTTCTTTATAACCAAAAAACCATTTGTTGTCTCATTACCTAGATCATCAAATACTGATGCATCAAAACCTGGAATGGGGAATCCAACAGAACACGGTTTCATGTATCCCAAAAACGTAGTACTCAGTATTGCACCACCGATTTCGGTCCCCCCAGAAAGGTTGATTAGTGGACATCTACCCTTGCCAACTTTGTTAAAATACCAAATCCATGCCTCTCTATTTATCGGTTCGCCAGTTGTGGTTAAAATTCTTAATGTACGAAAATCATAACTATCTATATAATTGAATTTATTGTTATCTCTCATGAACAATCTGATTGATGTCGGTGCGATACCAAATATAGATACATTATGCTTCCTGATAACTTTACACCATCTATCAGTCGTAGGATGAGTAAGTATACCATCATAGAAGAGTGAGGTTCCACCGGTAATTAAACTTCCATAAACTGCCCAAGTCTGACCCGTTATCCAACCAATATCTGCATACCAAAACAAAACATCGTCTTTTTTCATGTCTATGACATAGTGTGTTTGCTGACCGGAAACCAACATGAATCCTCCATGGGTATGAAGTACTGCTTTTGGTTTGCCGGTAGTTCCAGATGTGTATAAAATAAATAAAGGATCCTCTGAATTCATTATCTCGGTATTACACTTATGTCCTAAAAATTTTGAAACGAAATTTTGATAGTCAATCAACTTTCCTGATTTATTATTATTTTGTTCCTTTTGATTGACTACTATTATTTTGGATAATTTGTTTTGTTCCAAGGCAAACGACCAATTGTCTTGAAGATTTATCTTATTTCCTCTTCTTTCAATTTCGTCGCAAGTTAATAGTATCTTCGTCTCTAAATCATATAAACGAGTGGCAATGGCTCCACTGCTAAAACCAGAAAAGATAGTGTTATGTACAGCGCCAATTTTAGAACATGCTAAAATAGCAAAAATTGCTTCAGGAATCATTGGAAGATATATTCCGATTACGTCTCCTTTTTTTATTCCCTCTGATTTCAAAGCCAAAGCTAAAGCTGAAATATGATAATCAACTTCTGCATAGGAAAAGCATTTGGTTTGTCCTTTTTCGTTTTCAAAGATAAATGCTATTTTTTCGGGGTCCTCATTTAGGTGTCTATCAATCGCATTACTTATTATGTTACATTTTCCGTCGATAAACCATTTTGTCCTTTCTATTCCTTCTTCTGAATCAAATACAGCACTATATTTTTCAAACCATTTTAGGGAAAGATCCTCGTTAACGGAATCCCAATACCATCCAATATTTTCTATAGATTTTTTTATTAGATCCTGATATTTCTTAAATCCATGTTTTTTCATAAAGGTGCTTATGTTACTACTCGCAAATTTCTCTGGATTAGACTGACAATATTTTTCTTTGTTTGTTAATTCCAATACTACATCCTCCATGCTTTTCAATACGTCAATGATAATATGGTTATCTAAAATTTCATATCTATATGTATTTCAAATCAGTAATTTTTTCTATAACTCTGGTTTCCATAGTATATAGTGTACTGACTTACAGTGCCTTCTTCCTGCTCCAAATTTTTGCTCCTGATACCCAAATGTCATACTAAATTCTTTGAAATTGTTGGACGAAGACTCGATTGTTGAAATTTGCTATTCAATCAATTAAATAAGGTTGAGAACATCAAATTTAATTCAGATGTCAAATCAGCATTCCTTATTATTTCTGCGTTACATCCATGCCAAATCAAGAATCACACATTTCTAAAAAAAATTTAGGCAAATGATAAATGAGGCACTGAAACTTCATTCTGATAGCCTTGGGCAGGTTTCATAATAGTTTAAGCAGAGTAGACTAGTTTAATGTAATCAGGTCATCAGTTTAGAATATTGTTTTTTTATCGATACTCTACTCATAAGGATGAATAATTGATCTGAAGCTCGAGTATTTTTCGGTGGCAAGGAATGCGTCTTCTATGTTTTTTAACCTATAAGTATAGCTGATGATTTTTTTCAAGTTTATTTTACTTTCACTAACCATACTAATTGCTTTTCTCATTAAAATAGGTGTGGAACTAAAACTTCCTGATATAGATATTTCGTTATAATGTAACCAGTTAGGATCCAGCGAAAGGATTTTGGTTTTTGGCATACCTGCAAATAAGCTTATAATAGAGTCCTTACTAGCTATTCTTAAAGCAAGATCTAATGCATCTGGATTACTTGTAGCAACAATGATCATGTTTGCTCCGACATTGTTGGTTGAATCCATAATACTACGCACTGAATCTTCTATGTTACTGTTCAAGAGTACTATGTCTGCTCCTAGTTGTTTTGCTTGATCCATTCTATAGTCTATTTTACCTATCACTATAGTCTTCATGCCATATAATTTGGAAATCTGCAAGTGAATCAGACCTATCGGACCGTCTCCTATTATTATCGAACGATCAGTGTGGGATGATTTGAATCTTAAATGGGCATTTAAACAACATGCTAAAGGTTCTATTAAAGCAGCCTCCTCATTGGTGATATTATCTGGTATCGGAACAATACCGTCAATTATGATATTGTTCAAGGGAATTTTGATGTACTCTGCAAAACCTCCATTAACGCTCGAACCAATCTCTTGAAGATTATTACACAGGTTGTATCGTTCGCTGGCACAGTAGTAACAATTAAGACAAGGAACAAGTGGCGATATGGCAACTCGGGTTCCCTCCGATATTAAATTCCCATTTCCTAGATTACTAATTGGATGCATCGTTTCAGCACAAATTTCATGCCCCAGTATGATTGGGGGATGAACTTTCCGATGGCCTTCGTTGTAAACTCTTACATCATAACCGCATACCGCACAAGATAATATTTTTAGTATTGCACTTCCATCGTTTGACTGCGCTAATGGAAGTCTTTCCATTGTGATAGATCTTGGTCCGTTAAAAACTGCTGCTCTATTTTCTTTCGGAAGCATTTTTCACCGGTAGATATTCTTGAATCTTATTATCGTTTCTCCCCTTCGAGTAGTCTTGTATCTTTGGCAGAGTAATAACGTTATTGCTCCTGCTTCAGTTTTTCTGAAAATGAGATATATTTGCCATGATCTTCTATCTTGATACTTGTATTAACTCTAATAAGAAGTCCTGCATAACGGAACAAAGCCAGCAGTTCACCTCCAGATATTCGGTTTGAAATATCTCCTTCTCTAATCAGTTGGGCTATTTTACTTACAATGATCCTAGTTTGGGATGGATATTGTGCTTCTGCTAATTTCAATACTTCGTCACCTCGATCATAGAGGTACGATACTAAAATTTCTCTGTCTGTTTTTTTAGTCGATGTCTGACTGACACTATTTTCCTTCAGTTTCTCTAATGTGGCTGCGTGCTCCCGTAATTGTTTCATCTTTCTTGCTTTGATAATCCGTATTTCAGGATCGTCGCCTCCTATTTCAGGATCGTCGCCTCCGCTCATTATCCCTTGATCACCCCTACAGGAACAAAACGTGCTACTTTCGTAGCGATTCCGAGACGATGAGAAACTTCTACTACCGCGTCTACATCCTTATACGCCTCAGGAGTCTCTTCTACGACTCCATCCTTGCTTAATGATTTGATATAGATCCCTTTGGACTCCAGTTGTTGTTTAACATTCTCGACGGTGTAATTTTTCCTAGCTGCCGTTCTAGACATTGCCCTACCGGCTCCATGTGCAGTTGAACCAAAACTCAAGTCAAGTGACCGGACATTACCTAATAATACCCAGCTCGCGGTTCCCATTGATCCAGGAATAATTACTGGTTGTCCTACATCCCTATATTTTTCTGGAATCTGCTCTACGCCTGCAGGAAAAGCTCTTGTTGCGCCCTTTCTATGTATCACAAGGTCGCGCATTCCTTCTCCATCTACTTCATGCCTTTCGACCTTGGCAATGTTATGTGCGACATCGTATATTAGTTTCATATCAAGCTGCCCTTCTGTCAAGCCCAATATCTTTTCAAAAGATTTCCTAGTCCAGTGAGTGATCATTTGTCTATTACACCATGCAAAGTTCAAAGCCGAGTACATCGCTTTTCTATAACTTTCTCCTTCTGATGAATTATTGGGCACGCACGCAAGCTCTCTATCAACGAGCTGTATATTTTTTTTCCGCAATACTCCTTCAGAAATGCGCAAATAATCACTACATACTTGATGTCCAAATCCCCGTGAACCACAATGAATTAAAATGGCTATTTGTCCCTCTCCTTCTATCCCCATTTTCTTTGCCGCAATTTCGTCAAATATTTTGTCAACTTTTTGGATTTCTAGGAAATGGTTGCCAGATCCCAGCGTTCCTAGTTGTGGTGCACCTCTCTTCCTTGCTGTATCGGAGACAGATCCTGGATCTGCACCCTCCATTTTTCCTGTTTCTTCGCATACTTCAATATCCGATTGCCATCCATATCCTCTTTCTACCGCCCACGGAACACCTTCAACAAGTAAGTCGTCCAAGTCAGATCTTGTTAGTTTGGTGCGACTTGCACTCCCTACTCCTGCAGGTATAGCAGTGAATAACTCGTTAACAATATCCTTAAGCCTCGGTCTAAGTTCCCTTTCGGTAATGCTGGTTCTTATTAGCCGGACACCACAATTAATATCATATCCCACACCACCCGGGCTAATTACTCCATCTTCCAAGTCCATTGCAGCAACACCTCCTACAGGGAATCCATATCCTTCGTGTCCATCAGGTAACACTACAACATGTTTAGTCACTCCCGGTAATGTTGCAACATTTGATGCCTGGTCTATTGTTCTATCCGTAACCATCTTTGAGATTAAATTGTCATTAGCATAAATTGTAACGGGGACATTCATGCCCTTTGATACATCTTTATCTATTCTATATTCAAAATCCCCTACCTTCCTAACTTGCAGGTTTCCGCTTCTGGTTAATAACCCACTCATGCGTTGGTCATTTTATCAACCAGTCATTATAACCTTTTCACACGATTTCGTTCAAAGTGATATCTTTGAATCGGCTACTAAAAGTTGCTCGTATGGGCCTAAATAGATTCTGTCACCGAAAATTCAATAAAATTTATTTTACTGTCTTGTCGCTTTCTAATAAATGTCCATTCTACCGATAGATTCTTGTCGTTATGGCAGTGAGGAAATGAAAGAGATATTTAAGGAGGATATGAAGCTCCAGTACCAACTTAATTTCGAAGCAGAAGTCGCAATTACTCAAGCGAGGTTAAACATCATACCTCCTGCCGCTGCAAAGGAAATTTCTGTGTTAGCAAAATCAAAAATGATAACATCGAAAAGGGTCAAACAGTTAGAAAGGATAAGCGAACATGATACCGCCGCAGTTGTAGAGGCAATAAGTGAACGATGTTCATCGGTGACAAAACCATGGGTACATTTTGGACTTACCAGTAACGATGTCATCGATTCATGCACTTCTATGCAGATAAGGGATGCATTTGCGATCTTGGAACCAAAACTTTCAAAATTATCTCTAGCGATGTTAAATAAGGCAAGGGAATTTCGCAGGGTGCCTGCTGTAGGTAGAACTCATGGCCAACATGCTAGCATAATTTCCTTTGGTCTAAAATTTGCTGTTTGGGCAAGCGAACTGGCGCAGCATTTAGATCGTATCGAAGAAGGTAAGAAAAGATTTCTTATGTGCAAAACTCTTGGTGTCGTCGGCACTGGGTCCCTCATGGGAACCAGGGCAATTGAAGTTCAAGAAAAAGTGGCGGAGAGATTGGGCCTGAACCCTATAGAAGCAGCAACCCAAGTCATTCCGAGGGAGAGGTTTGCCGAATCACAATTCGTCCTTTCGTTAATAGGTTGTACGCTTGACAAAATAGCGGTAGAAATTCGTAATCTACAAAGAACCGAAATTGGAGAGGTAGAAGAACCGTTTCGAAAAGGACAAATGGGTAGCAGTGCTGTACCTGTGAAAAGAAACCCAATTAAGAGTGAAAGGGTATCTTCTTTGGCGCGAATTCTTCGTTCTTTATTGTCTGTTGCTATGGAAAATATCCCTTTGTGGCATGAAAGAGACCTTACAAATTCAGCCAATGAACGATTCACATTTCCGATGTCGTTTATTCTTATAGATGAAATGCTCAATACTATGTTAAGGATATTTGAGGGTCTGAAAGTTAATCCTCAAAGAATCAAGGAAAATATCAATAAAACTAAGGGGCAGATCTACTCAGAATTCTTACTCGAGGCGCTCGTAAAAAAGGGGATCCCAAGATTTTCTGCATATCGGGATATTCAACGGATTGCATTTGATGCTCTCGAAAATGAAGAAGATTTCCAAGTTATAGTAATGAAAGATCCTTCAATCATGAAGAACCTAACCTTCGCAGAATTAAAGAAGATTTTTAATCCATCAAATCATTTGTCTGCTTCAGAAAGAATTATAACAAACGTATCGAACGGAGTGAAGAAGACTATTTCCAAATTAGGATCTGGGGGTAAAATTAAATGATGTCCTTGTAATTCTTGTGGATTAAAGTGCCGTATTGAAAAGCCTTTTTGCGATGTATAACTGAATCTTCAGGAACATCAAGCGATAGAGCAATTTTTCTTAAAATATGCTTTCGTAAAAAATCAGTCGATCCTTGTATCTTATGACTTACCGGTATCTCCATTGCAACTGAAATGAATTTTTCAGAAAGGAAAGGTTGCTTAACTTGTATATTAAAAGCTTGAATGGTTTGGTTTATCTCGCTCATTAGTTCGAATTCATTTGCAATCTTATCCGTTATGGCCTTGTTGATACATGAATCTCCCTGATTAAAAATCAGTCTGTAACTATTATACCCGCAAAACAGCTCATCAAAACCATTTGCCGTTAAGATGGTTTTAATTCCATAGGTGGCGGCTAATTTGGCAACATAGTAAAATGCGATACAATTTTCAACATGAGATCTGGTTTTACATGAAATTTCCTTTTGAATTCTACGAGAGGTTCTAAGGAAATCATCGTAGGTAATTTCTAGAATCAAATGGACCATATTCATTTTAGATGATATTAATTTGGAATATACAATATCATGAGAATTTGAAAAGCCTACGGTTAGTAAGATTGCATTTGCTTCAAGGTTTCGGCATACACTTGCTAATAAGGCACTGTCGACCCCACCAGAAAAAGCAATTCCTATAGTATTGATGTTCAAAATACTCTGCCTTACGCTTTCAAAAATGGCGTTTTTTAAATCGGTCTTTAACAATCTAGATCAGATTCTTTGTGTACATTTAGTCCTTAGAGGCCATATAAAGAACATATGTAGAACGCTCAATAAGATCACTCTGAAATCCCTTAATTATGGCAACTTGCGATAATCCTTCTGACAACTAAGATCCGGAGAGTAAATATTTGACATGAGGGGGAATTCCCGAGACCGGATAAGACTATAATCGATTAACTAAGGAAATAATAAGTAACATTGAACATTGAACATTGAATTCGAATTTACCTGCTCATAAGAAATTACAGGAAAATAGTAAGATTGATGAATATTATGTAATTGGTGCAAACGGATCTTCCATTATATTGCCATTACCAAATATCGTATTAAATATAGGTGCGTTAATCAGTGATCCGTAGATGTTGGCATATTGATTTGTACAGGTTAGCTGATTCACATTTTGGTTATGATCACTATGGTCTTTGTTTTCATTGATGATGTTGCAGTTGTTATTGATTGTAATTTTCTGGACAATTGTTGTGTTGTTGCAGTTATTATCCCCGTTATTTTTACATTTTACGGTATCTGTAAACGCAGATGCAGGAAGAGTACTAATACTTCCAATTGTTACTATTATTATTAACATGGCCAATATTATCCGTTGATTATTTTTATTCATTGATAATTGCCAATTTGTTATCATAAGCATAGTATAAGTAGAGTGTGAAATGGTGAATAATAAGAAACAAAGAGATTCAGACTAACTAAGGAACTACTGAATCTAATACTAGAGTTTTAGCATGAGAAATTATTGTAGAGTCTCACTCCAGAATTGTACCCAACTTATTACAATAAAATTGAACCGTTCTCTGACAAAGTGTTGGGTCGAGCGACCAAATTCGGCCCACAACTTAATTTATCTATAAACAGTGATTAACTGTAATCAAAAGATTCTTAATGAATCTAGTTTCGTATCTGTGCTTATTTTTTGTATCATCGGAATGCATGTCAGAAGTACATAGCAAAAACGTTCGCTAAATATTCTACCATTAATTTTGGATTTATGACTATGTAATGAATTTGATAGGCGAAATGCAACGCCTTAATATACCTGTGCCTTCCTAGAAGCAAAAGATCTGTGAAATGTCTGAAGAGGGTATCGCAAGCCAAGTACTTCAAGAAAATGTTGGTAAGTCCGTACTAGTCAAGTTGAAAGGCAGAAAGATTATTCGGGGTAAGCTCAAATCCTTTGACAAACAAATGAACCTATTGCTCCAAGAGGCGATAGATATCTCTGAACAACACACCGGTGAAAAACAGTCGGAAATTCAAATGGGAGACATATTAATACGAGGCGACAATGTCATTATTATCTCTGTGGTGTAGATCTATCACAATATGATTACAATCGTTTTTCCAAACCAAATCATATCTTTGACCTTCATTCATACTTAAATTTAGGTTATCAACAGAACCTGTATATATCTGAGGACAGATTATTGTAAGGATTCCTGTTTAATGAGAAGAGTTGTGTTAGATAGCAGTACAAAGTACATCGATAGTAAGGGCAATCTATTCAAGAGTAGGCTCGAATTAACAATATCGAAATTATTAACATTCCTAGGTCAGCATTATGAGTATAACTTTTCAATACATCTTTCTGATGGCTCTGTGGCTGTTGTGGATTTCAAAGTAGGAGATAGGTACATTGAAGTACTTGATACTGATGAAGATATGGAAAAATTTGAAAGAGTAAGAAAAGAAAATCCTTCTTTGAATTTAATAGGCGTGGGAACCTCGAAGTATGCTGAAAAGGCCGAAGGTTTGAATTTTATTGCGATTAGTGATACGGTCGGAGATCATATTGGTTCGATATTTATTGAAGATCCCTCGTTAGCTTTTGACTATGCACATATCCTTCCGTTGGTCGAAAAGTGCTCAATTTTACACGGACACACTTCGACTGTCATGGTGGAGATCATAGGGAAAATGACAAATAACCTTGTCATTGACTTCAGTGAAGCGAAAAAATTAGTGAAGGACGCCTTATCTAATCTTGATCACAAATTTTTCATAAACGAAAAATATTTGCAAAGAGAAGATAGTCTTCATTATTTTGTTTCCTTTGAAGGACCTCGCGGTCTTTTTAACCTACAATTACCAAAGAGTACTACTTTCCTTCTTCCAGGAGAAGCCACAGTGGAAAATCTATCCTCAATAATAATAGATATACTAGCATCAAAGATGCCCCCAAACGTAGAAGCACTGGGGGTCTATATTTATGAAGGCGTAAATAAAGGTGCACATATTCTCGCAAATATTAGGTAGCATAATTATGTCTACCTACAAATTCAGTTTGATTCTTCGATGCATTTTTAGCCAGTCGCTAGTATTCTTTATGGGAACATCGCTGTCCAATTCAAATTTTGGAGTATTAGTGATCCAGTAGTTCAAGAATACAGCAATGAAATAACCTATATTCATTTCCGCTTCAACAAGTGACAAATGAGTAAGATTTTACAGGACATTCATCTCTGATTTTACATACCCAATCCTTGATACTAATAACATAATTTGACAAATATCTGCCTGGTGTAATTTATACTCGTTTGCAGGACATCAACTTTAATATCACTAATTTTATGCTAGTCATAAAGTAAAGATGCCACAAAAGATCGAAGAAAAGACATGGAATTCTAAGTTCGAACAGGAGATTTTAACAAGATGGGAGAAATGCAAAATCTACAATTTCAGTGCAGATGGAAGAAAGCATGTCTTTGTTATAGACACGCCCCCTCCATATCCCTCCGGAAGGCCTTGGCATATAGGTGCCGCGGCTCATTATGCACAGATTGACATGATCGCGAGAACTGGTAGGTTACTGGGAAATAATGTCCTTTTTCCAATAGGAATCGATAGAAATGGCCTTCCGGTAGAGATCTATACTGAAAAGAAACACAAAATTAGGATGCGAAGTATGGATAGGGAAAAATTCTTGGATCTATGTAAGGTTGCACTTGACGATTTGGAAAAAGAAATGATTGACATCATGAAAGCCCTGGGATTAAGTGGAGACTTCGAAAAGTACTATAGAACAGATTCAGATGAATATCGTGTGATGACCCAGAACACTTTCCTAAAGTTATGGAACAAAGGGTTAGTTTATTCTTCAAACAGACCTAACAATTATTGTACAGATTGTGGGACAACGATAGCTGACGCTGAGATAATCTACGAAGAAAGAAACACAAAGCTAATTTATATGAAATTCAAAATCAAAGAAAGTGCAGACGAAATTGTAATCGCATCTACAAGGCCAGAACTCCTATTTGCATGTCAGTGTGTGATGGTTAATCCCAATGACAAGCGGTATGAGAATGTGATTGGGAAAACAGTGATTTTACCGCTTTTCAACAGGGAGGTAAAAATAATTGCACACCATTCAGCAAAACCGGAATTTGGAACCGGAGCTGTAATGGTGTGTAGTTATGGTGATAAGAATGATGTGCAGATATTTAGAGAGCTTGGATTAGAAGAGATCGTTGCTATTAATGATAATGGCTTAATGACGGACAATGCGGGAGTCTATGCCAACCTTAAGATCAACCAAGCACGAGAAAGAATAATTGAAGATTTAAAAAAACTTGGCTCTATCGATAAAGAGGAGTATATAATGCATAGAACCCCACTCTGTGAACGCAGTAAGTCACCCGTAGAAATAATTCCAATGCAAGATTACTATCTGAAACAACTGGATTTTATTCCAAAATTAAGGGAATTTGCGTTGAAGATTGAATTTCATCCTGAGGTTCACAGACAGATCTTGTTGAATTGGTTAGATTCCGTGGTTATAGATTGGCCGATTTCCAGAAGGAGATTTTATGGTACTGAAATTCCAATATGGTACTGCAAAAAATGTAATACTCCGAATCTTCCGCAGCCAGGAAAATATTATAGACCTTGGAGGGAAGAGCCTCCATTCAATAAGTGTCAAAATTGTGATTCTTCAGAATTTGTAGGGGAGGTAAGAACGTTCGATACATGGATGGATTCTAGTATAACTCCTCTTTTTGTTACTAAATATGATAGAGATGAAAAATTCTTCTCCTACACATATCCAACAAAAATCAGACCGCAAGCCAAGGATATAGTTAGAACATGGTTATTCTACACGATGTTACGATGCTATCAACTGACTGGTCAATTAGCATGGTCTGATGTTTGGATAATGGGATATGGTGTGGATGAGCGGGGAGAGAAAATGAGTAAAAGTAAAGGTAATGTTATCGATCCCTTTCCAATTATAGCGAAATACGGAGCTGACGCATTCAGATTTTGGTCCGCAGCAGAAGCAAATCTAGGCCAAGACTTCAGATGTTCGGAACAAAAGATAGCTGAAGCACAAAAGTTCTTGACAAAGCTATGGAATGTAGGCAGGTTTATGTCATCCTTTGACGTAACCTCGATGAGTCCCGGTGATCTTCTACCTACTGACAGATGGATTTTGGCAGAATTGGCAAGACTGGTTGACCGATGCCTTAAGGGCTACCGAGAATTCAATTTCTTCATACCGTCCACATCGTTAAAAGAATTTACATGGAATCTGTTTGCTTCTCATTATCTGGAATTAGCAAAGTCACGAGCATACAACAAAAATGAGCCTTCAGGATATTTGTCAGCACTGTACACTTTGCACAAGTGTTTTTCCACTATATTGCTTCTGCTCTCCCCTATCTGTCCCTTCATTACAGAGAAGTTATGGACGACACTATATTCTTCAAACAGTATCCACACACAGCCTTTACCAGTTGTTGAAAATACCTTCGAAGACATGTGTCAGTACTCTTACCTCATAACAGAATTCAATTCGATGGTCTGGAATAAGAAAAAGGAAACTATCTCCAAAAATACAGGCAGGTCACTTTCATTAAGAGATCCTATAGGAATAAACGTGCCGGATGAGTTGAGACAATTCAAAAGTGATCTTATAGAAATGCACAATCTGCAGACATCGTCATCCTGAATGTAGCAAGGTTTTCTATATGCCTTGTCATCCATATTTTATGGATTGAACTAGCAAAATATTAACTGGATACACAGTTAGTTGTGCTATGATATTTCTTGTCATGAATTATCTAATATCATTTGAGTTTCAAAATAATTGAGCTGGTGTTGACTTATATTTTGACTCGAGTAAAATTGCCAGTGTGATCTTATCCGAGTAAAATCTGGAATCTGGTCCACAAAAAAAGTTTGTGCCCATTATTATCCATCATGTATATCACATTGATAAAATACTTAAATATCTAATTAATTAAATTATCATAATGGGATCTCCCTGGAAAGCGATATCTGATGGCAATCGAAGAAAGATCCTTATGCTACTAAAGAAAAAAGACATGAATCCAACTGCAATTGCAAAACATTTTGATTTTACTCTACCTGGTCTTTCAGCACACCTTAGAATATTAAAAGATGCCAATCTTGTAATTGAAAGGAAACAAGGTCAACATGTACTTTATTCCCTGAATAAAAAAGGATCAGTTGAAATGATCAGATTTTTTGTAAATGTTTGGGGTTATGAAATAAACTCCCCAAAAAGCATTCCCTTGTGAGGATGTGGTGACGGAGAAATTTCGACAGTTATTTCAGATGAATCAATCATGAAGATAATCAAAATAGATGCCCAGGTCAATGATTTCACATAAATGCCTTGACTATATGTGTCCATGAACTTGAATATAAGCAAGGACTATGGTCTGTTGGCTCATTCAGGTTTCAAAGATTGATGAAATGTATCAAATGTGTGAAGGAAATGATGGGAGGCAAATACTATTTGTGAAACGAGCGAGCGACTATTATTAAATCGCTAGTGCGATCTCTAAGCAGAGAATTTAGCGATATCTGACATATTTAGGTCAATGAAAACAACATGAAGATGTCGTAATTATTTGGTTCATAGGTATCACGTAGTCTTATTTTTCTTTGTTCAGAATATCTATTACGTCTTCAGCAATATCTATTGCCGCGTGAGAACCTACATTTGGTTCTAATGTCACCAATAGGATGTTCTTATCCATATAAAATGTAAGAATCGATATCTTCTCTCTTTCTACATATGCAAATCTTGCCTTACCCAGTGTCTCATCAAAACGTTGTCTCATAGATCTTCTCAATGCAGTTTGTGCCAAGTACAATTCTTCATTATCCTGATCTACAATAGAATCTATCCCTCTTTTCATACCTCCAGCTATGACAGCGCCTGCACCATCAATAACTCCTGCATATCTCACGTCATCCTGTAATTCAAAGATTTTTTCACACAATTCTCCATGATCCATACTTACTCGGAATAGGGAGCTAATTATTATACGTTAATAAGGCGAGGTTACGAGACGTATCATTAAGACAATAAATAAACTAAAATTTTAGAAAATCTTCTGAGAGATTGATTCTTCCGTATACCGGCAACTACTATGTAAAAGTACTCATAAACATTTGATGGACTGATGCTTAGCTGCGATAATATTAATAAACCCACCACCAAACGCGAGTGTGTCCGCTTCCTTTGTTATTGAGGGAGGTCTTATTGGTCGAGATGTTGCGTTGCATTAAGGGGTCTGTCTGATTGTAGAAATGTTGATAGTTAATTATTGACATACCCTCCCAGTCTGTCCAGTGCTCTAACTTTTATTATCGACTCTCACGCTACACTCCCTATGGTTTGCAAAAGTATTTGCGAAAGACTACTGGTGAGGAAATACAGACCAGGGTACGGAGAGGGCAGGAAATATTGCAGTAGATGTGAGATTTATCTTTTTCATCAAGGTGTTTTTTGTCCATGTTGTGGAGTTCAACTTAGAACTTCTCCCGCAGACAAGAAATTGAAACACAAAAGAAACTATTTTAAATCAATTAAAAGCAAATTTCTGACGTGTTAGATTCAAATTGTCCCTTTGCTTTTTCGACATGATTTTTTAATAGAACAGGTAGCTTGGAGGCGATAAGATGTGTGAAGTAGAGAGCAATAAGTGCAAATTAACTGATCTTCAGAGGAATTATCGACATTACTATAATTCATGCTACACTTTTACATAATTGTCTCGAAACTAGAATTTCGAGGATCGGACCATTCTCATTCCTAGCTGATAAGTCACTGAGAATCATAACCGAAATTTAAGACCTAAATATCTATAAATATATCACACGCTATATACTGTTGTGAAAGACGGTCTTACCATTCCAGAAGGTATTCCATCGCTCATGTCTTCAAATGTGGCAATCGTAATGAACAGTGATGCAATTATTCTTGAAAGCGACCGATTCGTTGATGAAGCAATAAATCTAATGAAGGACAGAAATGATCGCAGTGTGTTGGCATCACATAAGGGTGAAGTAGTCGGCCTGGTAAGTAAAACTGATATTCTCTACAAGATAATTGCGGAAGGAAGGAATCCAAGCAAAGTGAGGCTCAGGGAAATTATGACAAGTCCAGTGCTAGCTGTAGATCCCCATACAACGGTAAAAGAGGCTCTGTCCGTCATGAATAAACGAAATGTCAGACAGTTAATGGTACATGCATATTCAGCCGTTCTAGGGATAGTCTCTAGGGAGGAAGTTTCGAGGATGATGGAAAAAATTGCTCTTTCTATGGAAGATGCGGCTTTAGAGGGAACACCTGTCTGTATAATAGATCAGAAAACAATTTCTTATGTTAAGGATCCCAGTAAGGCTAAATTGAGCTGTCCATATTGTGGATCTCCTTTTGATACTAAAGAGGGACTGTCTAAGCACATCGACAGACTCCATGGTGAGTCAGGTATCCTTGAGGGAGATGTACGACATATGCTTGAATAAGGAAATTCTGACAATTATCCTGGTGGACTCCTCATTATGGTTATTTTTTTGGAAGTGTTTATAATGTATTTCCTGACCACAAATAGTCTCGAAATAAAAATATCTCGATGATAGAAATATGAACCACTACTGACTACCCGTCGGATGTGATGGCAATAAATATTGTGAGATCGTCATGGACAGTCTTATTGTCGTAAACAACTGCATGTGCTTGGACTAGATCTGCATATCCTTTATCCAATTACCAAATACGTTATCTAAGAGAGAACATTTCGTAATTTAATCTTATACGTTCTCTAAACCGTCAGTATAAAATGGCATACGATCATTTCAATTATCTCCAATAAGTTGGGTAATGAGTATTTCATAAGTACAGTTAACTAGTAACGTTGGTATCGTTGTGCGTCTTCTTGGGATATTTTAAACCAGACTTTGTGTCCGTCAAATCTCTCTACGAGGTCCTTTGGCAGTGAGAATTTATCTTTATCGACTGTTCCTTTCCTAGTAATCACGTGACCTGCTTCTACCCCTAGAATTTCGCCAAGATCGTAATCACCAATCCCTAGTGCTTCCTTCTTAATTACTTCATCCCAGTTGATATTTAAGTCGCTCATAGTCATACATCTATTGCATTTGTAATAATGGTTATAACTGGCATACATCGAAAAAAAGACAAAAAGTAAGATTTTGACCTAAAAATACCAGCGATAATTCTAGTATTATACAACTGTATTAGATATGTGCTGTCAGAAAATCAGGAAAATTTAGTGGAAATTTTGAATCTAACCGAAGGTTTCTGCATAGATATCCTATTTAGGCGGGATTATTCGTTAGCGATTTCTTTCCAATGGAATTGCTTCCGCATCTTTGTTTGGGGAAGACTGTGAGGACGCTGTCGGAACTAGTTCATATTTGGATCGATATCCCCTAGGATTAATCATCACTCCCTCGTAATTATATGTCGAAGAATTTCCAACTATCACTGTCGTAATCATACCAAGCATATCGCTGTGGTTCAAAATGTCCTTAAGGGTAGTTAAGACTACAGCCTGACTTTCCCTGTATGCACCCTTGACAATTGCGACTGGTGTTTCCGGGTTCCTATATTTTAGAAATATATCTCGTGTATCTTGTAACTGATGAACTCTTTTCTTGCTCGCAGGATTGTATATTACAGTTACATAATCACCCAGAGCGGCGGCCTCAACTCGTTTGACTATCATTTCCCATGGCACCAGAAGGTCACTCATACTCACCACAGCGAAATCTGTCATTAATGGTGAACCCACAAGTGCAGAACATGAATTAAGTGAAGATACTCCAGGGACACACTCAACATATATGCCTGCCCCTCTATTCCATTTTTTATCGGCTAGAATTTCATATATCAAACCAATCATTCCATATATACCAGGATCTCCAGAAGACACCAAAGCGACTATCCTTCCATTTTCTGCAAATTGAATTGCTTGATTGGCCCTATCGACCTCCTGCGTCATAGGATATCTGTAGACCTCTTTACCTGAAATAAGATCTTCAACTAGGGAAACGTAAGTATCATAACCTACGATCACTTCACTTTCTTCTATTACTTGCTTCGCCCTGTAAGTCATATGATCGTGATGCCCAGGTCCAATTCCAACTACATATAATTTGCCTTTATCTGCGGTCATTAAAGTAGATGAATATGCCAAGATATATTACTTTTATTAGCTCTCATCCCAGATAGTAAATGCTAGTACGAGGTACCCTGATAGTTAACTAGTCTGATGGACATGCTCACTCATGATTTTGGATGATAATGGTTTCATGTTATATTATTGAATAGTGAAACTCTCCCTTCTACAATATAACAGTTCATATTTTAACACTATTTAATATGTATATGCTAACCGTAAGGGATGTGAGGGGTAAATTCATGATTGCTATAGAAGAGACAACTATTCCTGTCGTTACAAAGATTTGCTTTATCTCTATTTTGGAAATATTCCCAATAGTAGAGGGATAAGCTTTTTGAGAAGCCACTTTAGATTTCTTCTGTATAAGTTGGCGTTAGGGCAAGAACTCAATCATCCCGCTCGTTGTGTCAAAAGTTAAACCCGAGATCCAGCCTTATTCCCTTCCAAATACGAAGCTATAAGAACTCAAATAGTTTCTAGAATGAATGGATTGAAAACGCTGCGGTCGGTCGATCCCTTCTCAAATGAGCGAATGGATGAAGAATTGAAACTCTGTTCGATCTGTGGTAATATTGCAACGCAAAAAGCGTGTTTTGATGTTGGAGATAGCGCTAGAATCGTAGAGAGATATTGTGATACTTGTGTCAAGTCAGTTAAATTTGAATGATTACCCAATTTTTGTGGATCATTTATTTTTCTTAATGGATGAATGCTTTATAGTAGTAACCCTTTAATCTTATCTGAAATGCGCATTTTTTTTACCTCCAATTTTGTTACTAGTACGCCGTCACTCATAATACTAACTTAACTTATTGACAACAGTTCATTTCCAAGACGTAGAGTAGGTTGGGTAGCAGCTTAAGAAACTATTTCTTTGGGTTGATCCTACAAACATAAAGATCAATTTTTGGCTTGTCAGTTAGCTCCTCATCATAATTCGTTTTGTAATATGTTAGCAGCCCTTTTGTTCTGAATCATAGTTCAATTCTGTATGCATCATTTAATGGAAGAAAATACCTTTAATGGCTTGGAGTTGTAAATAATCTATTACCTAAGGTGGAGAGTAAGTAAAGACTACTTCATTTTCTTATTTGGGAGACTATTTAACTTGGAGGAAATATTAAGTAAACAGTTCTCCTAAAGTGGAAAAAGTAGGTATTTGTATTCCTTTTAATTGTTATAATAGGACTTACATTTAGTTAATTATGGATACAGTAAATAAAATCCTTGAAGACCTTTTGCTAGTAGATGACAGCATTTTATCGGTTGCTATGGTTGATATGAATGGACACACTGTTTCGTCTAAAAGCAAGTATCATATTAATAATGGTTTTGTTTCAAGTCAACGGAACGATGACTATGGGGTATGGCTAAGAGCTACGTTCGCAATGATTGGTCAATGTGCCAAGACCTTTGGGAAGGTCGATACATTCGTATCTTTCCATCAAAAGGTAAAACTGATGGTTATTCCTAGAAGTGAAATGAATGCTCTCTTTGTACTTATCGTTCCTCGGTCAGCCAGTTTAGAATACATAATAAGCAAAACTAGCAAACTTGTGATCTCTTATAAGGACCAAAAGGACTGGATAAATAATTACAAAGAATCTGATATTTTGCAAGACAAAAGGTGGTTGAGATAGTGTAGTGTCAACAAGTTTACAAACATTTCCTGGTCTCCCCAGCCAGATGTAAGCTTTCAATCTCATTTTTTCCACACTAAGGGGTATTGATATTGGCCTTTAATAATTATCTATTAACATAGTTATCATAATTTATAGTAACTAGCTATTTTATTACTTGTTAAATAGCGAGATAACGATTTTCCTTTTCAATAATTAACTCATCAATGCTGTCATTAATATTTCAAGAAACTTTCATGTACATTTATTTATCCAATATTGGTGATAAACTGACAATAGGTGTACGTGTAGTTATCCCCTTTTTAGTTCCTAAAATTAGTATTTAGTCACGGAATGGCTTCTCAATAAATAGTCCACCCATGAGGAAAAATAGGGACAATATTATTTTTGCACATGACAAAAAAATTAAAATGTAATATCTCTTTTCGAATAACTCACAGTCTTGGACCCCAATTTTTGCATTCACGGAATGACCTGTACGAGGATATTGCAAAATAATCTATTCTAGTCATTGGTTTTTATCCCTGTAATAATATGTCTGCCCGACATATGTCAAACTAAAAAAAAGTGATGCGCTGCATGCAAAGGTTAATGATGTAAATCGGCTTCTGACCAATAACCAGTGGTAATGTCACTAGCGATAAATGACGTATACCATCATTTTCGCAATAACATTATCATACTGTGGCTCATACATTATATACAATGAATGAGACTTTGAAAAAATTCTTTTTGTGGGCACGCAAAATTGATGACAATTGGAACGGGAGTATAGACTCATCCAGACTTCCAGTTCTCGGTATCAACGCGAATATCGAAATAATTCGTAGCACTGGTTTCATGCTGATAAGTATTGGTGTCTTGTTAGCTGCAAGTTCTGGAGGTTGGGATATCACTAATCATCTTCTCAATAAGCCTGAAACATTCTTTTCTCCACCCCATGCCGGGTTATACGCAGGAGTCGCAATAGTAGTTTTTGCATCGATATTGGTTTTGCATAACTGTCGTCGTAGTCATACTATGGCTAGTGCCAAATATCATTCTATGATTATTGAAAACAGTAATAGTGGCTATACGAAACCTCGACTACCTTTATCACCACCAAAGCTGATAATCACAGGCGTTGCTATGTTACTTGTAGCAGGTCCTTTTGACTTTGCTTGGCATTCAGCTTTTGGATTAGACGGACTATTAAGTCCGTCTCATATCACTCTAACAATGGGCTTAGTATTGAGCAGTATTGGAGCGTTTGTAGGAATCCTTTCAGTCAACGATTCTAATTTGCTTAATCAAAAGAAGAATAAAATAAAATCAGTTATGATGTTTATGTCTCCTATTCTGCAGTCAGGCATTCATGAGAAATATAGATCGCCTATTTTAATCATCATAGGTGTTATTCCCGTATGGATTACACTTTCCGGTCTGACTCACATGCTATCTTTGCCATTCTCAGACACAGAATATTTCAAGTTTAATCCTGATCCCATTCTAGGGGCCATAATTGCAACGTTAGCATTGCCATTTTTAGTATCTTTTATTCTGATTTCTTCATTCCAATTGACAAGAAAATTTGGCGTTCTTTCAATCATAGGAGGCGTGTTCATGACAGTCAATCTAATCACATCGATACTACCTAACCAACATCTTCTACCTACTATTCCATTCTATTTGCTAAATTTTATTCCATTTCTAGCAATTGATATGTTATTGTCAAAGTTATCTGGTTCTAATTATAAGACAACTATTTACTGGGTATCAGGCGCAGTACTTGGTCTAACGTTTTTTATGCTCTATTATCCATTAGATACCCATACTTACAATGAAATTTTGGCAAATCCGCAGCCAGTTTGGCCAAGCATTACTAGTTCTATTTATTTTGAGGTAATGAACAAAATATACCCTCTCGTTGCTCTACCATCCATAACTATGGGAATTCTCGGGGCTATTTTTGCTCCTAGTTTTAAGCGAAATGGACAGCAAATTAGAGTATGAATATATCATTAGTCGATAAATAAGCATATTCTGTGGTTCCTACAATAGGTTTATACTTTTCATTGACCCACCCCCAGTTGGCCGGTCTTGTATCCGTTCTTGAGCCAGTCGAGACTCTAGGACCAATAAAGTATATAGATCTATTAGAAACTCCAAATGCCAAATGCCGGTCCGTTTTCAAATTCGGAAATTATTTTTAATTGACATCTCTCTTGACGATCGTATCTCATTAATTTATTTCAAAAGCAAATGATGATGTGAGGAATATGTAAATGCAGATTAGATAGAATGGTACTTTTTTAAAATCAAAAGCATATTTTTTTGCTTCAAGAATTATCACAACCGAAACAAATCTACAGACGGGAATCTAATGATTTGATAAAGTCACGCATATAAACTATAATTCGTATGATATTTCATATAATAGTTGATAAGTACGTTACTATTTAAATAACACGGCTTAATTAAAGATAACTCATCGATAGTCATTTTAAAGATATGGATCAATAAATTTGCGTGCAAAGCTATCAATCTAAAGATAGATTGCATTCACATAGATCGATAATTTGTAGAATCGAGTGGGAATAGTTATGAATTTATGGAAAATAATGGTCTAGCATTACATTCTAGAAAGATTTAACTAATCTACTCAGAATTGACTTCATATGAAAATTTTAGCGATTCTTTACCCTGGCGGAGAAATAGCAAAAAACAACCCAGGATTGTTAGGTTGTGCGGAGAACGCGTTGGGCTTGAGAGATTTTCTCGAAAAACAGGGCCATGAATTCGTTGTATTGACTGACAAAGAGCATAAGCTTGATGAACATCTATCTACCACCGAGATACTGATAACTACTCCTTTTTGGCCCGCCTACATCACAAAGGAGCGAATCTCGAAGGCACCCATGCTACGACTCATTCTAACTGCGGGTGTCGGTTCTGATCACGTCGATTTGCAAGCAGCGGCACAACGAGGTATAACTGTGGCTGAGATTACTGGAAGCAACGTCGTAGGTGTCGCAGAGCAGATAGTAATGCATATTTTGGCACTTGTGCGAAACTATATGCCCGCATACAAACAGGTTCTTGATGGTAGATGGGATATTGCAGAAATTGCCGCTTACTCTCATGATTTAGAAGACAAAGTTGTTGGAATTATAGGCACAGGTAGAATTGGACAACGGGTGTGCGAACGACTGAAGGCATTTGATGTCAAAATTTTATACTACAACCTCCCTAGACTGACAACTGCAGAGGAATTTGTATTTGGTATACGATATACGCCATTGCAGCAATTAGTTGAACAATCCGATGTCATTAGTATTACCACTCCATTAACACCGGAAACGGAAGGCCTTTTTAGCCACGACCTACTTTTCAGCATGAAAAAGGGATCATATTTAGTTAATTGTGCACGAGGAAAAATCGTTGATACCTCAGCCTTGGTGGAAGCACTGGAGAAAGGTCATCTAGCAGGCTATGCGGGTGACGTGTGGTTTCCTCAACCTGCGCCAAAAGATCATCCCTGGCGGCATATGCCTAATCATGCGATGGTACCTCATTACTCCGGGACAACTCTTGAAGCACAAAGCCGGTACGCTGACGGAGTGAAAAGAAGTCTTTCTCGTTACATGAGAGGACTTCCTATCGAGACAGAGTTTCTTATTGTGGATAATGGCAAGGTGGTGAGTCCCAGTTACAGTTATGCCTTCAAGACATGAGCGAGAAACGCCTTCAGGCCCTATCGAACTTAACGTAGGACAAATTCGTGTTCTAGTTGACGTAAATATTATTGTGATTTAGAAATCCCGGTAGTTTACGATCATAATATTTGTTATAAAATAGAGTAATTGTTAGTGGCCAATAACCAAAATATGTCTTGAAGCAATTTGCGTTGAATTGTAATATTGCCGTTATCTGTCATTTCGGACTAATACTTTTTCCCATCCAATTGTAATATGCCCTGTTGGATGGTCGTATGAATTTCATAATAGCTTCTCAAATGGATCTATATGGACATATTCAATTGATAACACAGACCCTAATTATTCTAAAATGGTGAAAAACTGGTTTAGTTGCTATGACAAGGAAATAACGAATTTCATAATATGCGTCAGCACTTCTTAACAAGTTTCTTATTCACTATTCCAAAGAATCATAATTAATGTACTTAATTTAGTAACATGAATTTGGTAATTATCATAGTTATTTATCCTAAATCATTTTAATAATTGAATATCAAATATGACTAGGGTAGTCAGGACAAAAAAGAAGGCGACGATATGATCCGCGATGCTTTAAATGTTATAATCGTGATGTCAAGCGGCTAATATTCACAGTAAAAGATACTCATCGTATTAATTCGTCTCTAAGCAATTGTAGACATGCATTTGATTTTGGAATACATATTGATACTCGACTTGCAGAACATCAATATGTTAGTAAAATAAACCAAATCCAAAAGTAAAGCAATGGAACAGTAATCTGACAATGAACTGTGATTTTTGTAGAAAACAATCTGAAAAGTACAAATCCTTCTATTCGCCAAGCGGCATCGACCCACGGGAATATCATCTTTGTATTGACTGTATCAAGAATTGGCTTAGGGAATCAGATCAAATATGATTCAACTACTAATGGTATATTCATATTCGCTATTGGTCCGATAATGTAATTCCCTAGTTCTGGATATGCTGAAAGAAAATACAAAGAAAACAGATTAGACAAGTATAGGGGAGATACAGTGAATGTCAAAAATCCAAACACGATCGTGACTAAGTTCTAATACATTGAGTTTCAATATATTAAATTATTGTCTACGCGATCTCGTTATAGTGTCCTAAGTTCTGCTCGAAATAATAGTAATTCACTACTCTTGCAGTTGCCTTATGGTGTCAAAGTGCTAGTAGTCATGTTTCGAAGAGGTGTTCTTACATATTGTGTTTTTGTACTGATCATACTACATCGAAATCACAATAGTCCAATTTCGATAATTTAAGGGGTTAGAAAAATATCTAGAGTGGGATTAAAGTAAAGAGATAGACTCCAAGCCGATATTGACACTTAAAAACGATGTAATGATTTTAAACGTCATATCATCGATGTTGATATTTGTTTTTATCTAAACCAATATAACCAATTGGTTATTTTCATCATAAATTATCATTAGGTCGGCTAAAAGACATTTATGGTTCTTTATATAATATCCAGTGAATAGTATTTGTACGGTGAGGCAAGATGGCTAATATGATATTTGATTTGATCATAAATACATTTGTTGCACTTTTCGGAGTAGCGTACAGATGGCTGGAACAAAATGTAATAAACTATGTACTAAACTTTGTCAGGGGTTTTGAGCATGTATTAGTCATGTTTGTCGCTGTTGCCTTTTTACTAATCACAGTGTATATAATAGTAAACCATGTGAAAAGACTGCCAAAGTCCTACATCATAGAAATAGTAGATGTATTTGGCGAAAGGGTTAATATTGAAAGCTTAAGACATAGATTTACCACATATGAGGCTGCTAAGAGTTATTCACAGTTCTATGCCAATTTATATGGAAAGCAGTACAAATTTCGGGTGGTAGGCCGTAATAGAATCGCAGATCCATTTATCAAAAAAATAAGTACACCATCAAATGAAAGATAGACGGTTTAAACACTAAATTACAGAAAATTTTACCGAGTTGAAATAATCTCTAAAAAAAGAGATTCATTGGGCTTCCTGATGAGCATCCAATTCGAGATATTTCGGTCTTAAAATACGTTAAACAGCAACACTTTACTATCCCAATATGCAAATTTCAAATGAATGTTTGGAAAATCAAAA
>JAKEIK010000049.1 GCA_022545895.1 Nitrososphaeraceae archaeon
CGCAAGTACTAGGATTGATGATATGATTGAGAATAAAGGTTTGAATAAAAATCAAAATACAGTATCCTCTATTCTAAAATTGTTAAGTCAGTCCCCAATGACAGCAAGAGAAATTCAAGTTAATACAAAAAAGACCCGTGAGCATACTTCACGTCTGATGAAAAGACTCTATAATGAAAGTCTTGTCACGAGAGATATAGACAATAAGCCATTTTTATATAAAATTACTGATGAAGGTCGTAGACTGTTGGAAAATCATAGTGATGTGTGACATCATTAGGCTGTGATAGATTTTGGTTTATATCAATCACAGAGTAAATCCACTCTTTTCCATGTTTAATTCGTGCTAGTTTGTTCCGTGCAAAAAATCTTGATAAATATGTAGAAATTACACTCAACTGAAGTTTTTCTTCGTATACCTCATTATATTTATTAAAAATAAATGCTGATGTAAATGTCGTGTCATGACATTTATCTTGTACGATGCTCCATATCCTGGATGCTAAGGTTGAGGTATCGTCGTACGCAAGAGAAGTTGGTTCTTTTATTGCTTTATCCTCGAAAGACTCAATTAATTCAAATACTCTCATCATCTTTTCCTTTGAGAATTTGCCTTCTAAGGAAAGGTTATATCTATCACCTTCATTATCCTGTAATTCAATTTTTATCTTCTTTTTTGGAGAACTCAATACAGAAGTGCTTCCTTTGGTTGATTATATTTTTCA
This sequence comes from Nitrososphaeraceae archaeon, assembly GCA_022545895.1. GTDB lineage: Archaea > Thermoproteota > Nitrososphaeria > Nitrososphaerales > Nitrososphaeraceae > TA-21. The sequence goes on from JAKEIK010000049.1 coordinate 726, forward strand.
TTAACACTTAACATTACTAGTAGAGCTTATGATAACAAATAACATTGATTTTATTTACAGTCATTGAGACAGTCATATTCTAGAATTATTAGAACTGTATTGTTAATATGCGAAATTCGAATTATTGAAGAGAATAAGGCTCCAGTGGAAATCAAGGGGTATATTCAAGGTTTTTAACATCTAATAACTATTGATAACACTCCAGTGGAAATCAAGGGGTATTTTTTATACCAGGATTAGTTTTGATATATGAATTTGTGAAATTACTGTTAATATAAAGTTCGGAAAAGTTAATTGTTTATGGTGGTCTCCACCCCTGTATTTCTAATGCAGAAGACCTCATCATACAGTTTATTATTGTTAATATTATTAATTGAATTGTTAATAAATATTGATTTAGTTATTTTTAATTAATTAATTAACAAGTTGTTAACATATAGTTCATAAAGATTTACTTTATGTTGCAAAAGAAAAAATGGGGTGGGGAATAGTCGTTGGAAGTGTGTAGAATTGAATGATGATAAGTTAGATGATGTGTTTAATAATGCTATAGAAAGTAAGACATTAATCAAAAATAGGAAAACACTAACTATTGACTACGTTCCTGAAAGATTACCATTTAGGGATAATGAAAGTACTATGATTGCACAGACACTTTCAGTTATTCTTAGAGGAGGACGACCCTCAAATTTACTAATTTTTGGTAAACCTGGTACAGGGAAAACAGCAGTCGTAAAGAATGTTATTGAACGGCTCAAGCATAAAGCGGATGATCTTAATATGCAAATAACAGTTCCATTTATGAATGCAAAGACAGCTAATACCAGTTATAAAATATTATATGAGATTGCCGAAATGATGGGAATCAATAAGGAAGAAAAAAAACTTCAAGTCCATTTCACTGGTCTTTCACTGGGTGAAGCAACTGATAGAATTCTTGATTATATTAGACGTAAAAATCTTAGAGTTGTCTTAGTTATAGATGAAATAGACTCTCTGGTCGATAAAAATGGTGATGATATTTTATATAATTTTACTAGAGCAAATGAACGTATCTCAGCAGAACAATTCATCAGCCTAATTGGAATTTCTAACAGTCTTACTTTTAAGGATAAATTAGATCCTCGAGTTAGAAGCAGTTTAAGTGAAGAAGAAATGGTATTTAATCCCTATACAATAGAACAATTAAAAGATATACTAGTAGACAGATGTAAGTTAGCCTTCACCGAACATGCAATTCCTACTGCCGCTATTAATCTGTGTGCCGCAATGGCGGGAAGAGAGACCGGTGATGCAAGAAAGGCCATCGATTTATTGAGAGTTGGTGCAGAAGTAGCTGAACGAGAAGGTTCTAATACCATTAACGAAACTCATGTTAGACTTGCACAACAAAAAATAGATCGGGATACCAATTATGAGATCTTAAAGAATTCTACAAGTCATACCAAAATTGTTATTCTTGCTATAATCAATTCTAAAAATGGTAATACTGGCGAAATGTATGATATATATTCATCCTTATGCACTCGTTTACAGCAAGAACCATTGACTCAACGTCGAATAACACAAATCATCAGTGAGCTTGATCAACTTGGTCTCGTTACCACTAATATAGTAAATCTCGGTCGATATGGTAGATCCCAAAGAATAAAACTTGTTATTCCATTAATGACTATTAGAGAAGCATTCAAGGACGATATTCTATTATCTTCTATAATTCCAGATCTTAAATAATAAAATTCTTTTGAAATAGCTGAAGTGTTGATAGATTAATTAATACGGCTATACCTGGAGTAGGCATTATTCCCATAGTTTGTTGATATCTAGTTTGAGACTGCCATGCACCAGAATTTACTATAAGTGTATTTCTGTATCTACCAACATCAATAATATGTACGTGTCCAGCATGAAAAATATCTGGCACTTCAGAGACTACTAGCATGTCTTCTTCCTCAGGAGCTATAGGAGTTCTTTCACCATATGTTGGACATAAATGTCTAGCCTTAAGTAATATCTTCATTGCATCTGCCGGTCTTGAATAACTTAAGCCCGGCGTAGTAGCAATAATATCATCTAAACTCTGTCCATGAAACATCAATAATTTAACACCATCCAGTTTAATTAATGACGGATTTCCAATCATATGAAAATTATCTGTACTTCTGTCAACAAATGGAGAAAGTGAACTCTGTGGTAATGCTCTTCTTCCAAGGTCATGATTTCCAGGAATGATAAAAATCTCAATATGTTTTGGTATCTGATCCAATAACCTCATAGCATACATCAATTGTTTGTTAGCATCAATTTCTTTAAGTTCTTTATCTTGATTTGGATATATCCCCACACCATCAATTATATCTCCGGCAATACATAGAAATTTTATTTTACTCCCGATATCATCATCCAATGAAAGCCATTCTACAAATCTCAGAAATTCTGCTTCCATAAAATACTTACTACCGACATGGAGATCTGAAGTTAAAAGTACGTATGATTCTGATCGAGACTTGTTTGGTATATGCTCAGGAATCTCTGGCGAAATAACATTTCTAATCAAATAATTTTGCCGACCTCTTTTCTGACTCTCTATCTCTAACATTACCATTTGATCCAACGCTAACATAGATACCTGATTTCTGACATCATCTGTAGTAGCTACTGCTAGTAACGCACCACTCATATCATCAATAGTAATTTCTACCATACTTTTTTGCTGTCTTCGTGACATAAGTAATCCTGCAAGTAGTATTGTTTCAGCATTACTTGGATTATTATGTACACTTTCTTCATCATTTCTACGATTGGACATATTCACGGATCTTTTCTTGTTATATTCTTGTTTGATCTTTTCAATTCTTTTTATTCTTTTACTATCAGGCCGCATAGCTAAAATTTTTAATGTCTTTTCATATCTACTACGAAATAATTTGAGAAAACCGTTTTCTTCAACTTCTATGGAATTAACCTTTGATGTCGGATCAAAAAGTACTTCATACGTACCTTGAGTATTCTTATCTCCATCAATTAATGTCTTAATATCATGATTGTGATCTATACTTCTAGACTTACTTCCATTACTGTCCACAACGTCCTTCGATATAATAGCTTTAATATCATCTATTAATATTGAATGACTTTGTTTTAATCTAGTTTTTTCCTCAATAATAGTCTTGATAATATTACTTACATCGAAATTAATTGATCTAAGTAACGCAAAGGCATCTGGATGAATTTGATATCCCTTATTAATGGCATATATCAATGCATCAGAAATGTCATTTGAAATCCTCAATTCCTTGTTAGAGTGGAAAAGATTCTA
>JAKEIK010000050.1 GCA_022545895.1 Nitrososphaeraceae archaeon
ACCCAAAGTTGAAGAACCAATTTCAGGGAGTTCTTCCATCACTGTAATCGATGAGAATAAAAATGGTAAAATTGAGGCTAGTGGAGATGCGATTAGATTAGAACAAGATGCTTCTAAGGAAGTAAAGGAAACAGAATCTAAGGAATGATGAAAGATCCATGGGAAGGATGAAACTAAATACTTTAAGAGAGTTTAATGATGAAGACCTTAGAGCAAAACTTCTGGAGCTTAAGGCTGATCTATCTAAGTTAAAATCAGAGAGTGCTAAAGGGACACTCAAAAAGGAAACTGGCAACATAAAGTGGACAAGACGAGATATTGCACGTATCATTACCATAATTAATGAAAGAAAATCGGTAAAAAAGTGAATTGAATTGAGAACAATCCAGAACATTCTAAAACACGAATTTATCGGTTTGAAGGTTCATGTTGAATATGGATCGCCAAGGATTCCGAAGTCGTGTGACGGGATGATAATCCACGAGACTAAGAATACTTTTGTCATAAGAAATGAGCACAAGCCCAAGACGATACCCAAGGTATCCATCAAGGCAATGAATCTGCGACTATCTAGTGACGTTTACTTTATAAAGGGCTCTTCATTGTTAGGAAAACCAGAAGATCGTATATTTCGATAATGAGTTGATTTATAATGGTGAAAAATATTGGATTAACAATCGTTCCCCCAAAAAGGACTTGCGAAGATGAACTTTGCCCGTTCCACGGCAAACTTCCAATCAGAGGAAAGTCATTAGTTGGTACAGCGGTAAGTTGTAAAGCGCATAAAATGATAGTTGTTTCACGTGAGTACCCGAGACCAGTTCAAAAGTACAAGAGATACGAAAGAAGTAGTTCTAAAGTCCATGCCTTTCTTCCGACGTGTATAGATGTACAAGAAGGAGATGTAGTGAAAATTGCTGAATGTAGACCTTTGTCTAAGACAATTTCCTTTGTAGTCATAGAGGTGTTAGCAAAAAGTGGCATCTAAAAGCAGAGCGGTTTCCTCCAAAGGTGTCGAAGAGTTTAGACCCTATATAACAAGGGCGCTGCCGACTAGTGCAACTCTTACATGTGCTGATAATACGGGAGCAAAGATACTGAGAATAGTGCAGGTAACTCGATACAAAGGAAGACATGCTAGGCAGCCTGCTGCGGCAGTTGGAGATTTTGTCACAGTGACTGTGAAAAAAGGTAATTCAGAGCAACGAAAACAGATTTTTGGAGCAGTTATTATAAGGCAAAAATATGCAATTAGGAGATTGAATGGTGTTCGCGTAACGTTTGAGGATAACGCAGCTGTGCTTGTTACTCCAGAAGGTGAGATCAAGGGAACAGACATTAAAGGGCCCGTAGCTGCTGAGGCGGCGGAAAAATGGCCAAGGATAGCCAATTTGGCTTCGCTAATAGTTTAGGAATGTATGGGGATAAGGAGAATTGAGATAGAATGGTTAGATATATGAATTCATTGAATGCGTACAAGCACATAAGGGACAAAGCAGTAAGCTCAAATTTGGCTAATAACTTGAGGGAGCAATATGGCAGAAGAAGTATGAGGGTCATTAAAGGAGATACTATAAAAGTGCTAAGAGGCGAATATTCGGGTATAGAAGGTAAGGTGGAAAAAGTGAACACGAAGCGAGCAACGTTGGCAATAGAAGGCGTCCAACGAGAGAAGATAAGAGGTGGAAATGTAAAAGTACCTATTCATGCTTCAAACGTACAAATTGTTGCACTAAAGCTTGGTGATCCTTTTCGGCAAAAGAAGATCGAGAGGTCGAAGGAAAAAGATCGCGCAACACGTGTCGGAACCGGGAATAAAAAGAATGCCAAAGGTGCTGACAATAGAAATTTGAATATTGAAAATAAAGAAGATTCAAAGCCTAAACCTCGATCCCAATCGAAGAAAAAATTGACTACGGAGAAGGAGACGGAATAAAATTGGCTAAAAAGGGTGGCGACACCAAACTTAAGAGGCAACTCGCTCCCGCCTTTTGGGAGATAAATAGAAAGGAGAAGAGATTCACTATTACTATCAAACCCGGTCCACATGCTAAACAATCCTCCTATCCCTTGGCGATAATTCTTCGAGATATCCTACACGTAACAGAAACGTTACACGAAGTAGAAAAATCACTCAATAAAGGTCAAATAATGCTCGATGGAAAAATTGTACGAGACCCTCATAGAGCGGTAGGTTTGATGGATGTTATAGAGATTGTTCCTTCTAAACAATCATACAGGCTGGTTCCAACAAATGGGAAGCGGTTATTTCCGATTCTAATTAACAATAACGAAAAAAATCTGAAATTAGCAAAGATAACTTCCAGAGTGACAATCCAAGGAGGAAAAAACCAGTATGGTTTTCATGATGGAAAAACTTTGTTGAGCAATGAGAGTTACAAAGTAGGTGAAACCTGTTTGATCGAAATGCCCAAATTATTGGTAAGAGACCATGTCCCACTTGAGAAAGGAAGCATTGCGGTAGTTACAAGAGGAGAAAATGTGGGCTCCATAGGGCAAATCCAGGAAGTAAGAGATGGGTTGTTTTCTCTCCCGAAACGCTTATTGATTTCAATAAGTGAAAGGATCGTGGAATTGCCTGCTAGTATAGTTATGGCTGTTGGTAGGTCTACGGCACCATTAATTCAGGTGGCCAACTAAACCATGTCTGATCTATCTTTAGATGGGGATAAAAATGACAATAAGGGCAATAACGTTGTCTCTATCGATGACTCGTCTAATTCCATGAAGAGAATAAACATAGCAAAGATAGTTGTAAATATTGGCGTAGGAAAGTCTGGAGAACCTATTGAAAGGGCCAAAAATGCATTAGAGGAATTAACAGGCAAGAAACCTACTTCCCGTGGAGCAAAAGAGAATGTTAGGGATTTTGGCATTCATAAAGGCGAGCCAATTGGAGCTATCGTTACTTTAAGGAAGAATGACGCTTTTGAATTTTTGAAACGTGTTTTAGAGTCAAAAAGAAATGTTCTGAATGCGACTTCCTTTGATCCTTTCGGAAATATTTCTCTAGGAATCCATGAGCATATTGATATTCCCGGTACTAAATATAACCCAGACATAGGAATATTTGGTATGGATGTTTGTGTGTCTCTTACGCGCCCAGGATATCGCATTTCAAAGAAAAGGAATCCGAAAAGAATCGGTAAGAATCACAGAATATCAAAAGACGAATCAATTGATTTTTTCAAACAGAAATTTGGTGTAGAGGTTAGATAATGCCAAAACCAAGAGATTACACAATCACTGGAAGAAAGCAACTTCCTCATGGAAAAGGCACTCGCTGGTGTAGAAGATGTGGCTGTTTTTCTGGTCTTATACAAGCGTATAATTTGATGTTGTGTCGACAGTGTTTTAGAGAAGTAGCAGAAAAATTGGGGTTTCAAAAGTATGAATGAAAAAATAACAGGGGTCTGTGGAATATAGTATGCCAGCGCTAAACGTACTCTCCAATCTCTTTACTACAATATATAATAACGAGTCTAGAAGAAAGAAAGAGTGTATAGTTAGCCCATCATCCATATTTGCTAGCGAGATTCTCCGTGTAATGCAAAAGGAAAGATACATTGGAGAATTTGAGCAAATTGATGATAACAGGCACGGAAAATTTCGAATTCAACTTCTAGCAAAAATAAATAAGTGTGGAATTATCACACCCAGGTTCAGTGTAAGAAAAGGAGAATATCTTAATTGGGAAAGACAGTTTTTGCCTGCCTATAATATGGGTGTACTGTTGGTATCCACTAGTAAAGGCATTATGACTCACCATGAAGCACAGGAACATGGACTAGGAGGTGTCTTGGTAGGATATGTCTACTGACAACAAAGAACAAGAAGCAATTGTCACGAATGTAGGAGTACGAGAAGGCGTATCAATTACAAAAACAGAAAAGATTCTCTCTGTAAAGGGAAAGCTTGGTACTGTGACCAAGGATTTTACCAGGCTTCCTGCAACTCTGTCGATTGAAGACAATAATGTATGCATAAAACCCTATGGGAAAAGAAAGAAAGACCTTGCGATTGCAAATACTGCAAAAAGTATTATTACAAACATGATGAAGGGAGTAGAGGAAGGCTACGAGTATAAATTGAAGATAGTTTATGCTCATTTTCCTATTACCGTTAAAGTTAAAGATAGAGCAGTGTATGTCGAAAACTTTTTTGGGGAACGTTCAGCCCGAATTTCACATATTCGAGGCAATTCAACTAAAGTAACTGTGCAAGGTGACGACGTCATAGTAACAGGACCTAATTTAGAGGAAGTATCTCAGACAGCAGCTAACATAGAGTCCTCCACCAAGATAAAAAAGAAAGATCTAAGAGTATTCCTCGATGGTGTATATATTTACTCTCGTGGCGAATAATATGTATAATTATCAATTCAGTGAGGTTAGTTCACTATTTTGAATTATGATCATACTTGAACTACCCTATTCGGATAATTTTTATATAAATCGGTGAGACGATTATCCATTGAAGGCTGTAATCCTGGCTGGAGGAATGGGAAAACGACTAAGACCATTGACAGATGATCGCCCAAAGGCAATGATAGAAATTCAAAGTGTTCCTATAATAGAAAGACAGATCAGATGGCTTTCTAAATTAGGAATAAAGGAAATCATTGTTTGTGTAGGTCATCTCAAGGAGAGGATAATTGCACATCTGAATGATGGTCAAGAATATGACGTGGTGGTGAAGTACGTGGCTGAAAAAGAACCTCTCGGCACGGGGGGAGCATTGAGGAATGCAAAAAAAAGCATAGTTGCAAACTCACAGGATAAGGGCTTCTTCGTAATTAACGGAGATATCTTGACTGACATTAATCCTCTAACTTTAATCGATCTTGGAAGCAATTCTATAGCTTTGGTTAACCTTCGAAGTACGTTTGGAATAGTCGAAACTATAGACAATATTGTTTCCCACTTTGTGGAAAAACCCGCCATACATGACAAATGGATAAATGCAGGAATATACTATTTTTCTGCCGATGTTTTCCAGTATCTTCCAGAAATCGGCAATTTTGAAATTACTGCCTTACCTTCTCTCGCAAAAGAGAGGAAGTTAAAAGCTCTAAAGTATCCAAATAATTATTGGCGTTCTATTGACTCACATAAAGATGTTGAAGAAGCGACAGAAGAATTGGCTCAAAAGTAAAAAAAACAAACAAACAAATGAATTGTGAAAAGACCCGAATCGGTTACAATCCAAGTAGTCTCTTTGGGAGTCTTGATGTGATTAAATTTGCAAGAGCAGCTGACCATTTTGTAAAGGCAGATTCTATCTGGATGCCTGAATCATGGGGGAGGGAAGCATTCGTTATGTTGGGTGCCATTTCTCAAGTAACAAATAGAATAAAACTTGGGACTTCCATAATAAGCATTTTCGCAAGGTCTCCTGCTACAACATCAATGGCTGCTTCCACCTTAGATACCATCTCGTCTAACCGTGTGATCATTGGTATCGGTGCGAGTACTCCAGTGTTAGCTCAGAATTGGCATGGGATAGAATTTCGCGAGCCGTTGAAACGAATGCAAGAATTTGCCGAAAGCTTCACAAGTATTGTAAGTGGCGATCAAGTAAATTATGATGGTAAATTCTTTAGAATTCATAACTTTAGAATAATGAATGTATCAACTAGAAAGAGAATACCTGTGTTTTTTGGCGCAGTAAACAGTGGGATGATCAATCTAGCCACGAAAATTGCAGACGGAGTTATACTATACTTGCATCCATTGCACAGGCTAACAGATACTGTCCGAGGCATCAATTCCAATATTGGAAAGTATAAGAAGTCTTTCGAAATATGTTCTGTCTTCATTACTGCAATATCAGAACAATATCCCGAGATTGCTAGGCAGCGAGCGGCAAAGACCCTTGCATTTTATACTGCAGTAGGAAAATATTACAGCAAATTTCTGGCAGAAAACGGATTCCAAAACGAAGTGAGTGCAATAATAGAAGAGTACAAGAAAAATGGTATTGACCAGGCTTCAAATTGTGTATCTGAAAAAATGTTAAGATCTCTTGCAATTTATGGTGATAAAGATGATTGTGTAAGATCACTACGACAATTCATGGCTACGGGCATTACTCTACCAATACTGCAAGTCAATCCTGTGGGAAATCCAGAAGATTCGATCAACGAATCCCTATTATTATCCAACCTTGTCTGATGTAGCAATAGTTTCTCATAAAAGTGGAAAATTTAGGAAAAAGTCATCACTTCCATTGATGGAGTTGGCATGTGAACCATGCATAGAAATCTTGCGGGAATTTCCTCAATTCAGGGACAAAATAGATTGTGTACTTTTTTCTACTACCTCTCCGGTACAGTATAGTTCTGCTATCCTGTCTGAATATCTTGGTATAACGCCAAAAATATCGCAGAGAATTGATAATCTTTGCAATTCTGGAACTCATGCTATAATCTCGGCTTATTCACTCATCAGATCAGGATTATGTGAAATGGCTCTCGTGGTGGGAGCCGACACAAGCGAGACTGAAGGTAAGAAATTGAAATGGGATGTTACTAGAGGGGAATTTGCGTTTCCAGTCCACTGGGCGGGGCTTTTTGCAAAGTCACACATGCGCAAATATGGTACAACTGAAGACCAAATGGCTATGGTTTCAGTGAAAAATCGTAGTAACGCAATTAGCAATCCTAAAGCACTTTTTACCACAAAAATTACACTAGAAGATGTCCTAGAATCTCAGAAAATTGCTGATCCCGTCAAATTACTCGAATGTTCTTATGTCTGTGACGGAGCGTCTGCGGTAATAATGACAAACAAGGAAAACGCGAAAAAAATCAATTGTAATCCTGTGTGGCTTACGGGCATTGGCACACACACTGAGTCAGCTAGCTTCGCTAAAATAAGCGAAGATCTTTCCTCAATACATTCTGCAAAGATCGCCGCCAACATGGCTTACAAAATGGCTAAGATAGAACCAAAAGATATTGATCTGGTTGAACTCCATGATGCGTTCACTATAATGGAGATCCTAGCTTACGAAGACTTAGGACTGACAAAAGTAGGACAAGGCGGGAAATTTGTAACTGAAAACCAAGTTGTCATTAACTCACGTGGGGGTTTACTAGGCACTGGTCACCCTATCGGCGCTACTGGTGTAGCTCAGGTAGCTGAAATCAGTGAACAACTTAGTGGGTCAGCCGGAAATAGACAGATAAAAGAGCCTTGCAAAATTGGTTTGGTACATAATCTTGCAGCTGCCGGGTCATCCGCAGTGGTTGTTGTCATGGGAACTGAATAAATGAAGGACTTTTTCTATTATCTTCAGAGAGGTCAATTAAGAATTCCAACGTGTTGCAACTGTCATCAAAAGGTCTGGCCACCAAACCAATTCTGTAGCCAGTGTTTTTCTAGACGGATTGACATGGTAAAGGCTGATAGGAAGGGAAGAATAATAGAATTTTCAAAATCCCAAAACAAAAACAATCCGTCGGAATTGACGTACGGATTAATCGAAATTTCAGGAGTCCGTCTAATCGGATCTATTGTTGGAAAAGGAATCGAAGCAAACAGTTCGGTTCTGTTGCGACGCTGTGGATTGACGGAAAGCAAAAATGCATTTTATGAATTTCTGATGGACATCAAAGAGAATAGAAAATGATCGACGAAATCGTAGTATAGCAAGCCAAAAAATACTAGAAATATGAAGAAAACAACAAAGTTGTGTTAAAGTGAATAATTGGAAATAAGATTGATAAACGAATGATTTTATAGCATGATACTGAAATGAATTCAACTTGGCTTACGAAAGATTCATAGACGACAGGCTTCTTACGAGCAGAGATGCTCTGAATAGAACTCAGATAAAGATAAAATTGGTAGAAATTGATGAAGCAGCAAGGGACTTTTCACAACGATTTGGAAATAGGGTGCTTGTTCGTAAGATCCTATTAACTATGAGGCTGACACAAACAGAAGAAATTGAAGAAAAGGAATTGAACATCGAAGAGATAGAACAAAGGATCAGGAAGGAAAGACTTTTCTCATCATCAAACAGATGGGTTGCTCGTGGTGAAATCAAGAATGGATATATCGTCGCTTCACGTCATCTTGATTTGCTTTCTGATGCAATAGCTCTAGATATAATCGCATTTTAGACAATAAGACAACAAGAAACAAAAATTTTATTTCCCATCGTTGTCTCAGGAATGAGAGTAGCGTATCAGAGTTACTCCATTTTTCAAATAGTATAGTGATATTTCAGCGGCCTTTTTTTCGGTATGACTTAGAATCACTTGTGACATATGGTAAAAAACATGTCGAGCATCAACACGTACAGAAACAATAAAAAAGATATTTCTAAATTCGAAATTTGAAATATGCTCAGAAAGACGCTTGTAGTAATCTGCTATATGCCAGTTCTAACCATTTCGCTACATACACGCGCATTAGATTAGCTGTCGTAATTCCACCTGGGACTGAAAAAAATTCTACACCTATTGTGCACTTATTCATTACATGAATGATTCAAGTCTCTAGTTTACAAGTGTATAATACTATCATACGTATGAACTCCAGGCCCACTAAAAATGTTACTAACGCAAGCACTGATATGAACATTAATTGCATGTTAATTATTACTGAATCATTATTACATTTACATTTCAGATAAGAGGAAACTTAAGGCGCCGCTGATCAGACTCGAACTGATGACCCACTGGTTAACAGCCAGATAAGCTCCAAAGCACTTTTGAACTAGGATTTGCTCTACCATGCTGAGCTACAGCGGCGCATTATTACAAAAATTATGACACAAAATAAATGTTGTGCTAATATTGGGTTGAAGGCAGGATGGCAATATTTCAAAAGTCGAATTATGAAATATGCTAAACATAATCAACTCATCTAAATACCCATCGTGGAGGACAAATAGAATTTGCTAGTCGAAGGCCCACTGAGATTTTCGTACTGGTGGTCCGTTTTGCTGATTTGCTGATTTCATACAATATGTCTTCGAGTTATAACGATTTTCACAATCCCAAGTACAATAAGAAGGATTCCCAAGGCCATAGTCCCAACTATGGTCTGGAGATGACCTTTTGTTGTTCCTTGAGAATCTTGAGAGTACACGGCCACCATACCACCCACGATTAGACCACCGTTAATTAGAAGCAAAATAACAACTATGCTGGATCGTTCCTTTAACGAAATAGCAAACGCGATAATTGATAGTATTACTGCACTTCCACCCAAACCGCCACCCCTGACAGATGGACTTAATGGGAGAAATCCCGATTGTACATCGGCTGCATATATCATCAACAAAGCCAAAGAAACGAAAAGAAGTATGATTGATATCCTGGTTTTCATAACAAATCTGTCTAGGGTATTCTTAATAAATTTATTTTATTTAATCTTGCATTATCTATGGAAACAATGTATAAACGGAAATCAATTAAAATATTACCCAATTCCCATTCATAGACGACTTAAATCTGGGATTCCCCTTCGTGACCTTTGAAATGTAATTTGTAAGCTGACCGTGGTTCTACATACTAATAATAGTACCTGATCATAATGTTGTATGCTAAAAAGCACTTATGACAAAAAGTACGTTTGGCACCCATACACACAGATGAAAGAATGGACAAATGCTCGAGCCCCTGTTATTACATCTGGAAGGGGTTTTTACCTTATTGATGAGAACGATGAGAAGTATTTTGATGGGATTAGCAATATGTGGTGTAACGTGTGGGGCCATAACAGAAATGAGATCATAAGCGCTATGATAAAGCAACTTAGGGACCTTCCTCATTCATCACAATTCGGTTTAGCGGGAAGTTCTTCCATTAATCTTGCACAACAACTAATCAAAATGGCCAAAGGTATGGATAAAGTCTTTTACACTGATAATGGTTCTACTGCCATAGAAGCGGCTATGAAAATGGCTGTACAGTTTTGGCGGAACAAAGGAAGAGGCGAAAAAAGATCCTTCATATCATTGAAGAATGGATATCACGGCGATACGATTGGATGCATGTCTATTGGTTATGTAGATGGGTTCTTTTCTCCCTACAAATCTATTTTAATGAAGAACATATTTCGGATTCCCTCGCCCACAATCAGAAACTGGAAATTTAAAGGAGGAAAAAATGATTTAACAGCAGATGAATGCATAGGCATAGCAGAAAAAGTTATCAAGAAAAATGCTTCTGTTACGGCAGCATTTGTGATGGAAAGCGGAGCGCAACTCGCTGGTGGAGTCAAAATCTACCCAGAAGGTTTTCAGAAGCAGATAAGCGATTTGTGTAAAAAACATGAAATCTTATTTATCCTAGACGAAATTGCAACGGGATTTGGAAGACTCGGTAACATGACTGAATATAGTGCACAGGGTTCTTCTCCAGACATTGTTTGTTATGCAAAGGCACTCACTGCAGGATATTTCCCATTGGCGGTAACACTGACAACTAATAATATATTCAGTGCATTCCTTGGAAAGTACAATGACAGAAAGCAATTTTATCATGGACATACATTCACGGGACATTCAATGGGTTGCGCTGCGGCTACGGCAAATTTGATTCTCTATGAACGATATGACCTTATTAGTAAGATAAGAAAAAATATGCGACATCTTGAAAAACTTCTAGAAGATCTGATAGAAATTGATATAGTCACTGATGTTAGACAGAAGGGACTTCTTGCTGCAATTGAATTGAGGAAAAACAATAAAGACATAATGACAGTCTGCAAAAAGCCTATTGGTCAGTTCATAGCAGAAGAGTCCCTAAAACAGGGGATGTACCTGAGATCATTGGAAAATATCATGTTGGTAATACCTCCTTTGGCGATAGGCAGGAACGATCTTAAACGCATTATTGATGTGTATAGATCTGTCATCCGAAAAATAAAGAAACAAATATCATAGTTCTGTACTCAAAGACAATCTGCGAATTCCCTTATACAAAGTTGCTTTGGACATCCCGAGATTTTCGGCTATTTTCCTCTTTGGCATATTTTGAGACAAAAGTTTTATAAGCGAATCTTTGTCCAGGAATTTCTTCGGCCTACCAATCATTTTCCCAGATATCTTTGCTCTTATCATGCCGTCTTTAGTGCGTTGGACCAAAATCTCCCTTTCCCTTTCAGATACCCATGTAAGGATGCCTATCAAGAGTTTTCTAATACTAGGATCGGTAGTTTGCAAAAACACCTCTTTTGCAGAACAAGAGATAAGTGGTGCGTATTGTTCGATCGCTTTGATCGCATCTAGTGTTTCCCAAAAAGTCCTTCCAACCCTTGACAATTCATAGACTATAACAGCATCGACTTGCTCATTCCTGACTATTTCGAGCATTTCCCTGAAGGCCGGTCTGTTAATTGCTGCAACCTTTCCGCTTACAGACGCATCTTCAAAGAATTCTAAGATTTCATAGTCATTATCTGATGCCCACTTCTTGATGGCAATTCTTTGATTTAATATTGTCTGTTCTTCGGTACTGACCCGAAGGTATCCAAATGCATATAACATATAGATTAGAAATCTAGTCGGTATCAGAATAATTATGTGATGGTCAAAAAATTTATACAGTCTAAAAAAGGTATGCTCTTTTTATTCCCGAATTTTACTGTATTTATTAGTAAACAAATGGTACTCATATTCAGATAGCCTAGAAAAGGGTCGTTTTGGAGACTATTCTAGTGGGCAGTCGATTTGACGATATTCGCATATTGCCTAGTTCTCCCACTAGCATTGGACAACTTACGCTTCGCTTTTGTATTTACGTGCAACTTTAAAGACCATTCAGAAGCAGTTCTCAGCTGAGTGTGCGTCCATCTAACAGGATTTACTTAATTTTGACTCTAAAAGACTACTTCAAATATAGTAATTTTCATTATTACTTGCACTTTCCACGATCAAATAAACTGGATGTATCAAAGAATAAAATATGATGGTTGTGACCCAAAATCAGAAGACGCAACCCATCCTCAGCTGATCTAAATTTTCAAACAAAGATTAAGTAGGGGCATTATAGAAATTAAGGCGTGCAAGAGTCAGGCCTTATTGATTTTTGTATGAATAAAGTTATTTCCGGGGAAAGTATATCCTTTGAAGAAGCTGGAAAACTACTCTGCAGCCAAGACATACTTTCGCTTGCATATTCTGCCAACGTAATTACAAGAAAATTCAATGGATATCGTATAGATGTAGAGTCGTTGCTTAATGCTAAATCTGGGAAGTGTCCTGAGGATTGTTCGTTTTGCGCTCAATCATCCTTTTACAACACAAAAATATCAAAGTACCCTCTCTTGCCAAAACAAGTGGTAATTGGACGTGCAAAGGAAGCAGAACGACAGGGGGCGTCGAGTTTCTGCTTGGTTTGTGCCTATAGATCTCCCCCTGAAGAAGAGTTTCGACAAATATGTGATACAATAGAAGCGCTCAAGAAAGAGGTCAGCATAGATATTAATGCTTCTCTGGGGTTCATGACCTCAGAAAGAGCAAGAAAGCTCAAGAGCCTTGGAATAAAGAGATATAATCACAACCTTGAAGCATCCGATAGTTTTTTCTCGCAAATATGCAAAACCCACGATTTTGCGGACAGAGTCAAAACCGCCAAGATAGTAAAGGAGGCAGGGCTTGAGCTTTGCTGTGGAGGCATAATAGGGATGGGTGAAACTGTCAAGCAGAGAATTGAGCTTGCGTTCGCATTGGCAGCATTGAATCCCGACGAGGTCCCGATTAATATTTTGATACCAAATGAAGGTACGCCCATGGCACAAATAGATACGATAACACCGGAAGAAGCGATCAGGACTATTGCAGTTTGGAGGTTTATCATGCCAAAGGTAATTTTGAAACTCGCAGGTGGTAGAGAAGTCCATTTTAGCGACAATGGGAGGATGGCCTTAAGAGCTGGCGCAAACGGGATAATTTCAGGTGGTTACCTTACGACCGGCGGGAATGAAATGAGTAAAGACTTGAATATGATACATGAAATTGGAATTCCGGCCTGACTTCATTGAACAGGAACTAACGATCCTGAAGGATGAGCATTTATATCGAAAATTACGAATTGTCCAAAATAAGGGATCGTCAGCGATAATTGATGGAAGAAAGGTACTAAACCTAAATTCTAATGATTATCTAGGGCTTTCTCGTCATAAGTCTGTGATTAGTGAAACCACACGCGCCATTGAAGAGATATCACCTTGTAGTTCTAGACTAGTAGGTGGAAACAACTCCCAATTACACGATTTAGAATCCCAGTTGGCTGTCCATCGAAGGACGGAATCATCACTGGTTTTTACCTCGGGATACACCGCTGTGATTGGTGCCCTGAGCACCCTCGCAAACAAGGAAACAGTCATCTTCAGTGACGAATCAAATCATGCCAGCATAGTTGATGCGTGCCGTTTAAGCGGAGGGAAAATATGTGTTTTTAGACACAACGATGCCGAACATTTACGGGAATTGATTCAGAAACAAGCCAAAAGAAGGATAGTTGTCACCGAAGGAATCTTCAGCGTTGGCGGGGATATGTCTAATTTGAAAGAAATATGCAACATAGCAAAGGAATTTGATGCCCTAATGGTAGTTGATGATGCTCACGGCGACTTCATATATGGACCAGGGGGTGCGGGCGTTCCGTCGTATTTCAAAGTAGATGGTCTAATCGATTTGCACGTAAGTAGTCTTAGCAAAGCGCTAGGTTGTTTTGGAGGATACGTTGCCACTTCAGAAGATATTCGAGAATATCTAATAAATAAGTCTAGGCAGTTCATATTTACCTCCGCTCTTCCGGCCCATCTTTGTGTAGCGGCGAATACTGCGTTAAATATTGCAAGAAAAGGAAATTTACAAGAGGTCCTATTTGGAAACGTAAATTTGTTCACTGGGATACTAAGGAAGCATGGATTTAATATAGGAAATTCCCGAAGCCAGATTATCCCACTTTTCATAGGGTCCGAAGAAAAAGCAGTTAGATTTGCGGAAATGTTGCTTGAGAATAGTATTTTCGTTCACCCAATGAGATTTCCCGTTGTAAAGAAAGGTTCTTCTGTAATCAGGATTTCACTAACCGCATCGCATACGAAGACAGAACTAATAACAGCGTTACGAATAATTGAAGAAATTGCTGAGGAACTACTTGCGTAAAGATCATGACATACCCATGTCCTTCGCCTTACGCCTTCCTTTTTGTTTGTTAGTTGCATAGTGTATGACAGAACCACAATATTTCAAAATTCGAATTTAGAAATATTTATTTGCTGTCCCGCTTAGGAAAGTTATTGCAGAGGGAGATTAACTTCAATTTAAGGGCAACAGAG
>JAKEIK010000051.1 GCA_022545895.1 Nitrososphaeraceae archaeon
AAAAGGAGAGGCAGAGGTTTGAAACTCAATTATGTTGAGTCGGTAGCACTAATAGCTGACCATATCCTTGAGGGTGCCCGCGATGGCAGATCTGTTTCTGAACTCATGAACTCTGGAAGACATGTTCTACAGAGAGAGGAAGTATTATCAGGTGTTCCAGAATTAGTGCAAAGTGTACAGGTTGAAGCTACATTTGAAGATGGTACTAAACTCGTAACTGTTCATAGCCCGATAATTTGAATTATGGAGTAAATAAATATGGTTCCTGGAGAATATTTTTTGTCTAGGGCACCGGTAGTTGCCAACATAGGTAGAAAAGTAATAAAAATAAAGGTAACAAACACGGGAGACAGACCTATCCAGATAGGCTCACATACACATTTTTTTGAAGTGAACAAGGCTCTAATGTTTACAAGAGGAAGAGCTTTTGGATTTCATCTTAACATTCCATCTGGCACATCGGTTCGATTTGAACCAGGCGATTCAAGAATTGTGGAATTAACCGAGTACGGTGGAAAAAAAATAGTCTTTGGTTTTAATGGCCTTGTCAATGCTAAACTTTCTGATAAGCAGAAAAAGATATCACTTGCAAAGTTAAAGAAAAAAGGTTTTCGGGAATGAGGTAAGATATGGTTCTGAAAATTCCAAGAAGACAATATGTAGAGTTATACGGACCGACAAAAGGCGACAAGGTGAGACTCGCTGATACAGATCTCATAATAGAGATCGAGAAAGATCTGTTAATCCATGGCGATGAACTTGTTTTCGGTGGAGGAAAAAGCATAAGGGATGGAATGGGCCAAGCAGCTGGTGTATCCAGCTCGCGTTCATTGGACCTTGTTATAACGAACGCAATCGTAATGGATCCCCTGATCGGTATTCTTAAAGCCGACATCGGCGTCAAAGATGGGCTAATAGCAGGAGTCGGTAAGGCTGGAAATCCAAACGTAATGGATGGAGTGTACAACAACATGATAGTCTCCTCAAATACTGAAGTTGTTTCAGGAGAGCATACTATTTGTACCCCAGGGACGATTGATACCCACATACATTTTATTTCACCTCAGCAGGCCACAGAAGCAATTTGTAGTGGTACCACCACAATGATAGGTGGAGGAACAGGTCCTTCTGAAGGTACCAAAGCTACTACTTGTACCCCAGGTCCATGGAATATCCACCGAATGTTAGAATCCTTGGAGGAACTTCCTCTAAACTTTGGATTGTTAGGAAAGGGGAATGATTCCCTGCAATCTTCATTAATAGAACAAATCGAAGCAGGAGTATGTGGCTTGAAACTCCATGAAGATTGGGGTTCTACTCCTGCAACAATCGATGCAGCTCTCAAAGTTGCTGATAAATCTGACACTCAGGTGGCTATTCACACTGATACGCTAAACGAATGTGGTTATGTAGACGATACGATCGAAGCAATAGCGGGCAGAACTATTCATACTTATCATACAGAAGGCGCAGGAGGAGGACATGCTCCAGATATAATGAAAATCGCTGGCGAGAAGAACGTATTGCCTTCATCCACAAACCCAACAAGGCCATTCACTATCAATACGCTTGATGAGCATCTTGATATGATGATGGTATGTCATCATTTGAACCCTGCCATTTCAGAAGATGTTGCATTTGCTGAATCAAGAATACGGGCTGAAACAATCGCTGCCGAGGATGTATTGCATGACATAGGAGCTTTGAGTATGTATTCTTCTGATAGCCAAGCGATGGGAAGAGTAGGAGAGGTAACAACTAGGGCCTGGCAGACAGCGGACAAGATGAAAAAAATGTCAGGAAGGCTGAAAGAAGAGAGTAATGATAATGACAATTTACGTGTCAAAAGGTATTTGGCTAAACTTACCATTAATCCTGCAATAACTCATGGAATTGCAGAGTATGTTGGCTCACTTCAACCCAAAAAGATAGCTGACATTGTTATGTGGACCCCACAATTTTTTGGAATAAAACCCAAGCTCATAATTAAGGGCGGTTTTATTGCGTATTCTCTCATGGGAGATCCAAATGCGTCCATTCCTACTCCAGAACCTGTGTATTATCGGCCAATGTTTGGTGCAATGGGACTAGCTAAGTATTCTACTTCGGTAACATTCACTTCAAAGCTCGCTATAAAAAATGACCTAAAAAAGAAACTTGGGTTGAAGAAAAAGCTTCTGCCTGTAAATAATTGTCGTAATATATCCAAGAAGGATATGGTGTACAATAACTTGACTCCAAAGATCGAAATTGATCCTGAAACTTACGTAGTTAAAGTGGACGGTAAGATCGCTACTACAGAGCCTGCGAATAAATTATCCTTGTCAAGACTATACAACCTATTCTAGGACGACTGTCGAATTATAATAATGCTTAAATATTTAGTAAATGTATTTGCTGTATGAATCCCGTCCATACAGAGAACGAAATTGAAAATTCTGCCAAGAAAGCGATAGAAGTTATGTATGGTAGTAGTATCGAAAATTTTAAGATAAGAGTTTTGCTACCTTACCCGACGGAACAGAAAAGGGAAGCTTGGGATGTTCAAGTTACATTCCACCTTAACGGTCTCCAATACACGGTTGACCTTCTAATTAACGAAAAGGATGGGCAAATAACGAACGCTCGACTAATAGATACTATGGTCCCGTTATAATTTCAATTGTTTTTGTAACAGTGCTGAAATGTTCCTACAATTTAATATGGTCTAATGTTTTTACATTCTTGAGCTTCCACGATAAATAGGTGATCGTAAAAATCATCCCAAGACTTGGTTTTTTAAAATCCTTTAACAACAATCATCGTAACTCCATATAAGAACATCATTACGATTTTCTCATTTTACTGAATGAGCCTCCTAGAATTGTTCTGCGCGAAGCATTAAGTATTTCATAAACGACATCTTTTACATGCTCTGTCGTATTTCCTAAAAGTCTTACAGCTACCCCGTGTTTGTCTGGAAGAATTGAAGCCCCCCCTTGAATTTTTCTGATATTCTTTACAATAGAATTGATCTCCTCTTTAAGAAATTTAGCGTGATCCACTTTAGCAAGGATATATACATTGCCCAAAATGCTAAAATTTTCCATGATGCCACGGGCTTTGAAATTATCTTTTTTGGGCATCAGCTTAAGGACATCAATGAATCTCAACTTGGCAGCATGATTGGTTGCCACTGTCTTATTATAGCAGATATCGTACTCGAACTTTTCACCACTTGCAACTCTTCCTGGAACTAAAATTTCTGAATAAATCATTGTAGCATTTTCATGAACTTTCAAATTAGTTAGTTGATAGAACCTTGAATTAGCATAAGGAATAATTTGATCGGGAATGTATTCACAATAACATCCCTCTTCAACAATAATATCGATCATTTGTGTTGCATAATCCTTCTCCATTTTGTATATCCTTGTTGCACCTTGTGTAGTAATATGAGCGTGAGCATTATTACTTAGTTTAATAACAATTCTATATCGATCCCCCTGTAAAATGCCACCAGATGGAGAAATCACGTAAATGTATGCCATAGATGGAATGCTCTCTTCTAAATACAAGGCTCTCTGGATAAATAGTGGAACTTTTGCGTAATGTTCCTTGATCACAGTCTTTTTTGTTCTAACGTCTTCTTCTAATTCTAATTGCAAAATACCTTTTTTCCCTGATTCAATTGAACACTCTTCAAGGTCAGATTTATACGCAAGAAACTCTGGTGGAAGGTCTGTTGGTTTATTAATACTAGGCTCTTTCAATGAATTGCATCCTAGTTTTTATTTGAAGTCCATGGTGGAGATTCAAAGAGAACGTCCTTGATAATGTACGATGCAACTTCCTTTGTTCCCTTACCAGTCCTTGAGTTTACAAAAATAAATGGTTTGTCACCTCTAATTCGCTTGGCATCTCTTTCCATAACTTTAAGGCTAGCACCGACATGCGGAGCTAGATCAATTTTGTTTATAACAAGAAGATCACAAGTTTCGATGCCCAAGCCTCTCTTGCGTGGATATTTATCTCCTGCAGATACGTCTATAATGTATATAAAATAATCCGCTAAAGCAGGACTGAATGTCGTGGTAATGTTATCGCCACCACTCTCGATAAAAATCAGATCAAGATAATCATGCTTTGATTCCATTTCCTCAACTATGGAGATATTCATTGAAGGATCTTCTCGAATGGCAGTGTGTGGACATCCACCTGTCGCAACTCCAATTACAAGATCTTCTGACATTAGACCCTTTTCCGTCGCAAGATTCTTCCTCATCCGTTCAGCATCTTCTTTTGAGATAACATCGTTTGAAATAATTCCTACCTTATAACCGTCAAGTGATAGCAATGGAACGACCTGCTCGATCAGCATGGTCTTGCCACATCCGACTGGGCCGCCTATCCCGATCCTTGGGATTCTTCTAGGCGACATAGAAAAGGCACTCTTTTTCATGTTACAAACATTTTCGAATCCATTTGTTCATGTTTTATTTGTGTAATGTCTATAATTGGTGCAAATTGCCACATGCTTGAAAGTGGTTTTTGTATATTACTGTGCACAGAAGATAATATAGATGGTTTCAAATTATGGATAACCTTCTGTCCTTCTAAGTGCTGTAATATACCCAATCTAATAGCAGCTGCTACTACGGTTATTGTGAAGCCATATAACAACATTAAGCCTGCCCTATATTTGGTGATACTCAATGAATTACAGGCTACTGCAAATGATACTGGATAAACTCCTGAAGCTTCTCCGTTCTTTACCAATCTTTGGTAGTGCTCTAAGATTCCATTACCTAGTACAAATGAATTTACGCATCGTAGAAGCTGTATACCTGATCTTACAGAGGCTTCTCTCACTTCTTCAATAAGTTTCATAGAGTATATCATTTGATCTGTCCTCAGGATTTCTGCCAGATCTGAACTGTTGATGCAGTCATATACATTACCTAGTGCAGTGCAATCAGTAGGACCTATTTGTTGGAAAAGAAAAGTTTTTATCAGATCTTGCAAATGTTTTGGTTTTTTCAGCTTTCCCTCATAAAATAGTGCTTCAAGTCCGTTTGACGTAGTGTATAGACCCGTCGGAAAAAAAGAATCTGATAGTTGCAAAAAACTAAGATCTTCCAAAGAAATTTCGTTGTCCATATTCATGAGCCCATATTGGCCTCAAATACTATATTATCGCTTCTAACTTCTATATGTTCCTTCAATGGAGAAAGTAACTTTTCAATTAATGTGAGTTCACTTGGATCTTGAATGGGAAAGGTGATGGTATCACCTTCTATCTTCAAAGGACGATGAAGGTTTCCTATCGCATGCCCAATTGTGACAGATGTCCTTATCATTTGGTCTCGAATCAAAATCTTATGAATCTGTATTATTGCTACTGGTTCTGGTACTATTTGAATGACTATCATTTTCTCCTGCGTAAGGAATAGAACATCTCCATCCCTAATACGTGATCCTTCACTTAATATTAATACTAGGTCTGTTCCTTTGTTAGACATTTTTCTTATTCTCGTACGCTCAGATTCTACACGTCCAAAAGTAACAGTTTCTGTTTTTCCCAATTTAATCAACTCTTCATGCATCGATTTGAGATTATGATCTATCTTGATGTTGCCAATTATTTTATCAAGCTTAATCATTCTGATTTTGCATCATTTTTAGGTTTCAATTGATGAAATTTATGTTTTTAATTTCCTTTGTTATTCCAAGTATACTTGCCATCATTACTGAAGCCTTTAAACTATGCAGAGTCATGCCGAAGTCAGATAAGTTGGATTGAAAACAAATGACAATGTCACGATTTGCACTGACCCGCCAGTCCTTTAGAAGCATGGAATATTCTAGTCATACAGAAAGCTTGGCCATTAGAATTAGGTTCTGATCTGGTAAGGTCTGCACCAGATCTACTTGTTGTCTTTATGATCTCGCTAGTAATTTACTACCCTGTCTAACTAAATTTGGAAGATAGGTTCGTACAAACGTTAAGATCACACTTATTTTAGTCGTAATTTAGTTGATAGATTATGTTGAAAAGACGATACGTTTACTATGCCGCAATTGCAGTTATTGCTATTACCTTACTTATTTACTTTGTAAACCAAGAGAGAAGTAAAGTTCCTTACGCTTTGGGTGTAGATGCAATTAAAGATACTACAGATATGGCAGGTACCTACTATCGAATACGAGTTACCAATATTGGAACAAACATGGTTACAAATATTTCTGTATACTTGGGTCAAAATGATATCCAGCATCTTAAGAGTCTATCACCAGATCAATCCTGGTTCTTTTATCCACGTCCGGACACGGAAATATCGAAAATCAATGTTAAGGCTGATAACGGAATCAATATAACTACAGATTATCGTTCGCCTTTAAAGGGAATAGGTCTTCCTGGTAGTGGAAGGTAATGTCTATTACAAAGACTAAAATTAATAGAGCAAGGACAATAATGTCGTTTCTGTTATAGCTTATATTAATGCACTATTTATGTTCGAAAAATCCATAACAACTATAGTCGAGCAAAAGCATTATGAATCCAGCATGTAAAAAAATGGTGCATCAATAACAAACAAATTATTTATTAGATTTACTGACAGATCTCCTGGATACAGCGGCCGTTTGGATTTTTCGGCCAAACCACAAATCGGACACTCCGTTAGAAGATCTTACCTGGACTAGTGTCATTCCAGTGATTTTCTCGATCTTAAGCAATCCCTGGACATCTATGTAATAATCTTTTGCACTAATTACTATGAATTCTAATCCCTGATCTTCTACAACAATGTGGTTATGACTTGGAGAATTTTCTGACACAATTGTATGTAAAATCCAATTTAGACACTCGTCTATTTCTAATTGTGTTAATTTAATCACTCATATGACAGTCGGATAACCGTTTTTTAAGAAATTTGATTGTATTAGTCATAAGAAACGATAATAACTTATCACTGGTGGATCAAGAAGCCAAACAATTTCATTCACTAATCATTTGAGAATATTTGGCATAGCGAAAATGATGAGCATATAATCAAAAAGGACTTTCATAAGTTCAATTATCGTATGATCGCATTACAAAATGAATTCGCCGCTCTACCACCATTTTAATTTAGTATTAAGCGTATCATGGGATAGTGGCCAATTTGACTTTGAGTTTTCCTTTCGTCTATTCGGTCCAAAAATTCATTGACTCATTTTCTATAAGAATTGAAGTGAATTAATCGTACTAAATTATTTACTTATGTCAATTTTACACAAAACATATTAATTCATTAAGGAAACCTAATGTCCCATGATAAAAACTATTATCAGTAGAGTCGTCATAATATCAATTCTTTCTGTTATTCTTGGTGCTAGTGCTTTAGTTGTTTCAAACGCGCAGACTACCCAAGAACCAATAAATGGAGTAGTCATGAAGGGCGCTTATGTGAGTGTGAAGGAAAATAATTACGACGTTCCTACCCCACCGCCCAATTATATTAATGATAGCTTCAAGATGATTTCTGAAGCAGGATTAGACCATGTCAGATTCCTGGTCTATTGGGAGGCCTATGAGAAGAATCCCGAGCTATTCATGAAGGAAATAGAGTCAGTAGCCAAGGCGGCAGACCAATGGGGGGTTAAAGTAATTTATGACAATCATCAGTGGCACACGTCATCGTGGCTTGAGAGAAAAGGTACCGGATTTCCTACATTGCTATTCCTTAACAATTCAAAGTATACTAAAGGAGGTGGAGGCAATACCCCTGATCCGGCAGCAAAACTGTTCTGGGCTGATTGGTGGAATAGGTCAGTAAAAGATAGCCAAGGAAGAGATGGATGGACATTAATGGCAGACTTTTTGAAGAAGATTGTTGGTGTTGTGGATAATCATTCAAGTACCCTGGGCTATGAAATACTAAGTGAACCGCATGTTGATAAGGTGAGTCAGTGGTCTCAAGTAGGTGGATTCAATTCATTCATAGTTGGAGAACTAAGAAATGCGACTCAAAAAACTATCGCCTATAGTATGAATGTACCAGTTGACCTTAAGGGACCGATAAATCTTACACCAGAGAATTTAGCAAAGATGGCACCTTCGAATAAGGAGAATGTTGTATTCAAAATAAGTGTATATGGAGTTCCTGATAGAGATGCGTACCAGAAAGAAAGATTTGATACCTTTTTGAGAACAAGAGACTTGACTGGCATACCCCTATACATAGGAGAATGGAACAATGTGGTGAGAACTCCTGGGGAAGGAGGAGTCTTCAAAATTAATCCAGGTGCAAGTCAGCTCACTGTAGATAATGCAGACAAGATACTTGCTGCTTTTAAGAAAGCTGGCGTATGGGGTACTGCTTTCTGGAAGTGGGATTATAAGAGTGCAGATACTGCTAGCTTCAATCTCATAACTGTCAATAATGGAACATTAGTGCCAACTCAATATTACAACGTACTTAAGGCTTCGGTGGCAGCCATTTATGGAAACAGTAGTGGCAGTAATAATACGGCTGTAAGCTGAATGCGGAACCAAGAAATAACGATAGAGCATCAGAAATCCTATTTTTTGGGAAGGTACTAATTATTTACACTCGTAAGTGGTTTTTTGTCAGTATCATTACTATTTTTTGTCAAATTATCCTTAATTCTTTTTCCATCGCCCGCAATGCTGCCATCCAAGAAACCAAGCCAAACTGTTCTTAAAATTGTACTCATGATCTACAAACATCATTTTATCTTGTTACCTACTTTCTGATAAGAAAGACTACACAGTGCCAACATTAGCTCGAGACTCTTACGAATAAAATCTTATTTCTGAAATTTTGTTTGGATCCTCTACATTGGTAATCTTCTATTGATTCCATATAATAATATAGGGAGAAGATAGCACTTCAAACCTGTCTATTTTTTATCATCTAATTTCTTAGAATTATCTTATTTGATTGTTAGATGCATTCGGTATCGAAGTTTCTTTTTGTAGATATTTTCTACAATTATACTAAACAATTTTGGTAAGCATTAGCAAAGTTCTCCTTCAATCGAGCCACTTAATATAGTCTTAAAAATTTGAAGAGAAGAATCTTCACAATGTTTCAAATAGGCAGGAGTTACATTATAGTTATGGAAATACATGAGATGCAAGTGTTTGAAGGTCTAATAATCTAGTGATATCTACATGAAAACTAGGTCTATTTCCTTCATCGTCCTTTGTATTACGCTTATCGCAAGCTGTTTTATTATCAATAA
>JAKEIK010000052.1 GCA_022545895.1 Nitrososphaeraceae archaeon
CTCGTGTGGCTATAGAGGCTAACGATGACCCTGGAGCATTGACTCAACTAGATCTGGCCGAGGGAATGTTAAGTGGTGGTAGCAATATGACAGCCGAAAGTAATATGACTGAAGCAATAGTTACTGGCTGACTTCCAATCTATTATTTCAAATACTTACTTTTTTTTTATGAGATTATAAATCCAGGTCAAATTTTATTAGTTATATCATGACATAATTGGACAAATACCCTGCCTTAGCGTGCATGCAGATTATGACAATCGACAGCAATTTTATGGTTGATCCAGACTTCAACATTTAGAGGCCCGCGAAATAATTTATTAGCCAAGTCAACTATACTATACGGGACATGCAACAAATTTTATTGTATGTAATAATGAGTTTTGCTATTCTTGGTTTGGGCTTTCTTACAGGTGTCCCAACATATGGCAAAGAAAATGAGTCTCTAGATGCACAAGTCACAGTTCCCAATAATACTGAGATATCCGTAAGTCCATTGTATCACTCAAACATTGGAAAAGTAACAAGTATTAAAATTCTTAACGTAACAGGATTTCCCAGAACAGAAGTATCTTTTACGGAGAATGGTACCATGGTGGATATAGGCAACGTAACTAATATCGGAACATTTCTGGAAACAAACAAATCTGATAAATCCATTTCTGGCCAAGGAAAGGGAATAATAGCTACTACAGATGGTGACCTTGTTATGTGGACATCGTACGATTTGGGACAAATTAATTCTGATAAAAGCGAAAAATACCGGGGTATCATATTCTTCGATGCTGTATCTAGAGGCAAATTAGATTTTCTCAATAATACAGTTGGTTTGTACACCTCTGACGTAGGTAGTAACGGCAGTTCCTTGAGGCAAATATGGCAGTGGAAATAATGGTAATTAAAAAATAAATCCGTCAAACTGCGCAAAACTGTTTCATGTTTCTGCCTTTTCTATTCTCTTTTTGTCTAATCAACTCTTCATTTCTGTGATCGGAATCGTCCAAATTCCATTTAACTAGAGTCATTCTCGTGACAGTTATAAATATCACTGCTGAACCAATTGCAAAGTCGCATATTGGTTTCTGGCGTAAGTCGACTATATAGTTAGATTAATTAACTTTTTGTTTTCATCTCGTTTTATTTCAAATATTATTAAATAATTATACGGCCAAGGGAATCAACAGACAGAAACGATCATTACCCGAAAGGGGTTCCTATAGTTGAAAAGAAACTCTTAGACCTATAGAAGTATCTGCGACCAGCCTTATTGCTTGATCGCTATACCAAGTTAGCTCGTTAGACGATGAAATTTAGTATTAGGATGTTAGCCTATCCAATATTCGTTTCTGCACTTGTCATGGCAGTCGTAGAACAATCGAATATATCTAAACACACATCGGCAGAACAAAGTGGTTCAGATTTTAACTTCGTTGCTGCTGGAGATTGGGGGTGCAAGAATGATGCAAAGAATACATTCACGATGATGAACAAAATGGAACCTGAATTGTATCTAACGTTAGGTGATTATTCCTATGAACCCTCTCTCACCTGCTGGTATGATATCGTAAAACCGGCAGGTTCTGCATTAAAAGTAGTAGTAGGAAATCATGACGCAGATGGCTCACTGCTACACACTTTGCTGAACAAATTTGATATGGCAAGACAGTACTATTCATTTGACTATGGCAACGCCCATTTCCTTGGTTTGTCAAGTGAACTAGATTCAGGCGAAGATAAGGGCCAATTTGAGTTCGCTAATGCAGACCTTACTAAAGCCAAGTCAAATCCAAACACCGATTGGATAATTGTTTATTTCCACAGGCCGTTTTATTCTGGAAGTGGAGTAGACAACATAGGAATGAGAGATATGTATCATCCGTTATTTCAAAAGTACAATGTCGACCTTGTCCTAACTGGCCATGCTCACAATTATCAACGATCTTATCCGCTGAATTATAATGATGCTAGACCAGGAAGACCTCTAATAATGAACAGTGAAAATCGCCATACATCAATGAATTAGGGACTGTGTTCGTCATAGTTGGAACAGGCGGCGAATCAATTCAAGGCGTCGATGGAAAACCCTTCCTTGCAAGTGTTTATGAAGGTTTTGGGTGTCTGGATGTGCAAATACATGGCAAATCATTGAGCGCAGAATTCTATTCTGACAAAGGGGATACTATCGATCATTTTGTGATTATAAAAGATCAAGATAGTCAAAGTTCTGATACAAAGGAGAGCCTACACCAAATTGGATACAATAATCCCTTGAAGGGAAATGGTGCGAACATTCACAGACCAGGATAGCGACCCTGGGATATACTGAAAATACGACCATTCTTACTTCTTTGGAATAATTGTCATTTTAGAATTCTACCATATCAACTAATAGCGGGTGTATGCTAGATCAAAAGAATATGAGCTATAGATACTTATTTCTATTTGCTACTATTATATTGCTGCTATGACAGTTACCTAAAAAATAGACCAGATAATAAATCTTAATTATTAAATGCTAGAAACGCATATTTTTTGAATGATTGGACGGTCAATCTATTCTTAAGGATGTTGATATGTGATTGGAAACTAATCGTAGCCTTAAATTCATCGCAATACTTTCTCTTTCTCTCTTTGCACTAATGGTCTTGATGTTAAGTACCATTCTTCCCGCAGCGTTCGCTGCTGACGCCCAATTCAATACTCCATTTGGTGTTGCAATCGATTCCTCTGGCAACGTGTATGTAACAGATAGTGGCAATAACCGTATTCAAAAATTCAAAAATAATGGTACTTTTATCAGGACTTGGGGTACTGAAGGTTCAGCTAACGGCCAATTTCAATTTCCCGAAGGTATCACTCTAGATAAATCTGGCAAAGTATTTGTAGCTGACGTCCTTAACCATCGTATTCAAGTCTTTAATAACGGCGGTACTTTTATCAGGACTTGGGGTTCAGCAGGTTCAGCTAATGGGCTATTCAATACTCCATTTGGTATCGCAATTGACTCGTCTGGCAATGTGTATGTAGCTGATAGTGGCAATAACCGTATTCAAAAATTTAGAAATGACGGTACTTTCATCAGAAAATGGGGTACAGAAGGTTCAGCTAACGGCCAATTCAAATTTCCAACACATCTGGCGATTGGTTCCTCAGGCAATGTGTATGTAGTTGATAGTAATAATGATCGTATTCAAGTCTTTAATAACGGCGGTACTTTTATCAGGACTTGGGGTTCAGCAGGTTCAGCTAATGGGCTATTC
>JAKEIK010000053.1 GCA_022545895.1 Nitrososphaeraceae archaeon
ACTTCCACGTTGCTATCTAAAAAATTAAAGGTGTCCACGGCAACTATTCAGAGGAGGCGCAAGCGATTAGAGAAAGAATTTTTGGAGAAGGAATATACCTTATGTCTTGAAAAATTTGGTTGGCGGCGGATAGACTTTTTTATTTCAACTATTAGCGGGAAAACCGATAGTGTAGCAAGGGAGCTTTTGGCTTTAAGGGAGGTAATATTTGTAGGAAAGAGTATAGGGGAACATACGATTGATTTGAGGATAGAAGCCATAGTCAAGGACAATAGTCAAATTCTTGATCTTATAAATAGGATAAAGGCAATTGACGGAGTCAAGCAAGTTGTATGGAGCGAAATTGTAATGGGAGTAGGGAATAAAATGTCTGTTCCTAGTTTCGTTATAGATCGAATCTAACCTTACCTCCGGATAATAATTGATAGTGCTTGTTAGTAGAATGAGTGGACATCGCGAGAAAATCGTCTTCGAATTAGGTGATCGAATACATCTCTTCAAACACAAGCAAAAGTGCTTACCTATCATAAGATGCAAATAACATCAGAATATATCCCAAGTGTCGAATTCAACAAATCTGAAAATTCGTTCGACTGAGTGTTCATAAATTCATTGATCGACCTTAGGTCATTCTGAACGAAGAGAATCTCTGAGAATTCTGAATCCTGAGTTTCCGATCTTTTCGTTATTACCTCGTCTGAGCTGATATTCAAAGTCCCACAAAAGGGAATATTCATCTGGTTTTGTTTCCTGTTCGCAATTGTACCTAGACAGACCAACTCCACGACCTCATATGCCGCTATCCCAGTCTCTTCATAAATTTCTCTTTCGATCCCATGGAAGATATCTACAATATCCACATAATCGGAACCATCTTTATTATGTATGTGTAAAATGTCCTTTTGCGGATCCAAATATCCTGCAATAACAGAAAGTGCATACTTGCTGCCATCTATCGACGAACTCCTTCTTCCAAGAATTAACTTATTATCTTCAGTTATCAAGACTGCACCCACTGATAACGGATTGGAAATTTGCTTTTTCCCGAAAGTAGCTATAAATTCAGGATTCCGCGTACCAACAAACTCCTTGTAATCAGTATCTGTAAGATGCAGTTCAATCTTTTGTAAACCATCTCTGGAATTGAAATCACTCCACTTATTTACCCTGAATAATGGTCCGTTGTAGCTCTTCGGGTTAAGCTCTAAAAATTCATTCCATTTCAATTCTATTAATTCATTAGCTTTATGCCCGTACGATTGTCTTCCAGGGTTATATCTGACTTTTAGACAATCTCTTCCAAATTTTCCTTTAATCATAATTTCATTCATAGGCCTAGCCATGCAACCACAAATGTCAAAATAAGCACATTTCAAATATATTGTTTCCCTTTCCACGTAACACCGTACATTAAATGCGAGTTTGGTCATTGGTATCATCTTTCATGGATTTGCGTAATAGACAAAATGGGACAAGTTTCTATGTATTCTGCGGTAAT
Organism: Nitrososphaeraceae archaeon; assembly: GCA_022545895.1. Lineage (GTDB taxonomy): Archaea > Thermoproteota > Nitrososphaeria > Nitrososphaerales > Nitrososphaeraceae > TA-21. Next base: position 1,499 of record JAKEIK010000053.1, read on the forward strand.
TAAAGCCAGAATAATCCAATCAGTATTTTATACGAGTTGGTTACAAAAAACTAATGGCCAACGAATTACAATTATGTCCTATTTGTCAAAAGGATTACTTCAGACCGACAGGGCCACGGAATGGACACGGATATCCTCAAATCGGACACACATTTTGTATGCAATTAATGACACAGATATTTATCAGCAACATAAAGTAAGATTAACATGATACTGTCTAATAACGATAATAATAACCACCGTTTAGAATTAGATCGAGTCGCATTTTATGGTAGGACCATGTCCGAATATCTGATGATGTTTGGACTTGATGACATTACTTCATTAAAAAAGTATAACGCCATATTAGATTGTCCTTCAGGTGCTTCTTCTTTCGTAGCGGAAGCTGCCAAGTATGGTATTAATGCAGTTGGCTGCGATCCCTTATTTGATAAGGATCTGCGAATTTTGCATGAACAAGGAGATAAAGATATTGAGTCTGTAGTACAAAGAGTATCACAAAAGCCAGACCTTTATAATTGGGAGTTTTATTCCTCGGTCGACAAATTAAAGGAATTAAGAAAATTAGCATTACGGCACTTTATATCCGACTATGCTGATGGCGTTAGGGAAAAACGCTACATCAAGGGAATGTTGCCAAGATTGCCTTTTGGTGATAAAGCTTTTGATTTGGTGTTAAGTGGGCACTTTATTTTCACATATAGCTACAAATTTGATTTCTCATTTATTTTGACCTCATTAGTAGAATTAGTCAGGGTAAGTTGTAGGGAGGTTAGAATCTATCCAATACAGAAGTCAAGTTTGCAACCCTATGAGCATATGACAAAATTACTTGATATATTGAAAAGAAAACACAGAATAGACCACAATATTGTAACTGTTTCATTTGAATTTCAGAAAGGGAGCAATAAGATGCTTCGCCTAACCCACAAAAAATAACTTTAACAAAATAAATCTTTGTTAAATGGCCAAATCAGTTGACAAAATAAAGTACCAAATTTGTTACCATCAATATTTTAACAAGAATTTATGACTTCGGTTTTAAGCTTTCATATCCAAATTCCTCTAGATCATATCCGGATCCCTTCAAAGTTTCCTTTACGAAATGTCTAAATTCGTCATCTGGATTCCAGGCGCATTCATGACCGAACAACACGATGGTCCCAAACCTTCCAGTTGATGGGTGTTCGGTATTCTTTCGCCCACATTTGTTGCATATATTCTCGAAATCTTCTTCTCTCCGCGCGGACTTCATGAGCATTATCACTTATAATTATGCCGTTCAGCTGCGTTAAGTATAATTTTGGCTACGTATTCCTCGATTCCGAGCATAGCTGCTAAATCATTTGGCTTTGTTCGAAGTATTCGGCGTATTGTGAAACCTTGATTAATTAAAACGTCCTTAAGTCCGTCTGCAATAGGGAGAGCTTGTATATCGGACAGATGACGTTCATATTGTAGATCCATGGATTTTAATGGACTAGGTGTTTTATAAAGTACATCTTTCTGATTCAACTATTCTGTGGGGTGCCTATTGACACAGTAATGATTTGTAAAAAATAGAAAATGGGATGTTATTTGGTAAAAAAATTCACATCTTTCAAATACCCCTTTCGTTCCAAGGTCTTGCTTGTGTCCATTCTGTATGAGGATTCCATGAAGAGTAACGAAGGCACAAAGTCTGCCATCAACCATCCAACCATTTCTACCAATTCCATGGGTTAAAGAACAGAAAAATGAAATATTAAACCATCCAAACAACATATATGAAAAATTATATCCAAGATCGATTGCTTTAGCTGAATTTTCTATTAATTAATACGCACAACAATTTGCCTAGATCCAATTCTATATAGTCTATAGATCAGGTCGATGGTCCTTTTCAGATCAGTTATTTGATTATACTGTCGTAGTTATAAATTTGAGAGTTTCAAAAATTTCTGCCATTTGTAACATAGGTGATAGAACCATATAATTTTTCTTGGTACCTTTGATTTCAATCACAAAACCTGATATTATTTTGGCTAATAGTAACGCATCAAATGTTGATTCAATCTAATCTTAACTTGGGACGAGTTTATTTGAAAATGTCGTTGGTATACTTTATTCATGATTAGTAAAGATTATTGTAAACGGATCCCTGTAGGTGGCAAGGCATTAGAGAAGTTTACTAGATACTAGTTCCAGGATTGTGGTATACAGTTTGGTATTAAATGCTTATCTGATCTTTACCATAGCTATACTTACTATTTTTTTTTATTGAGCACTATACTTCAAATTCAGTAAGTAATATTCCTTGACAATTATTCCAGTCAAAACTAATAACTTCCTATTCTCTTTGCAATTTTTATATGATATGCAGATCCTAAAAGGCTGATGAAACAAAACAAAATACATGCGGTGATCAGGATAAATTTAAAAGCACCACTATCCAAACATCGACCTTTATGCCTAGATCCACATGAAGAATAACGCAAGTAAACCTTTTAGTGCAGCTCAAAACCTGCGGCGTCTCCGCCATCTTGAGGAAATCAACCATCATGCTGGCTCATCAGAGTCGTGAATCAGCAATAGGTAATAATACTTCGAAGCAATGAATACTACCCATGTATAAGCCACAGTCAGTTTTTGTCCTTTGCGATAAATGTCATTGGTGTGTAACGTGGCTTGATAAGACCAAGATGTCTGCATATGATAAATGTCCTCAATGTACTGATTCGGAAATGTTATCTAGCTTTCCCATCTTGCCAGATGAATCATTTACTTTTGATTATAGTAAGAAAAAAGGTGTAGAATTAGATTTTAAACGAAGAAAAAAATAAGGAACACAATCGACTGATCCGTAGTTCAACTCTGTTATAAGTTGCTGACTTGAAAAAAGCATTATAGAAAGCGATAGCATCAATTTAGAGGCCGGAAGAAGTTAATTGATCTAAAATATGGCTTTTATTATTATCAGTACAAGTGCGGCCACAGCAGCACTCGCAGGTATAGTAATAATCCATGCATATACAATTCTTTTACCTATCCCCCACCTGACAGCAGATAGTCTTTTTGTAGCACCAACACCCATTATAGCTCCAGCAATCGCATGAGTAGTACTAACAGGAATGCCGAGCCAGGCCATAGAAGTGAGTATGACACCCCCTCCAGTTTCTGCACAAAAGCCTTGGAATGGCCGTAGACTTGTTAACTTAAAGGCCATTGTCTTGACTATTCTCCAACCACCGAAGAATGTGCCAAGCGCTATCGCCACAGCCGCAGCTAATATGACTTCTACAGGAACTACGAAAGACTGAGAATCAAGGAATCCCCCTGCAATCAACAGGGCAGTGATGATTCCCATTGTCTTTTGACCGTCGTTTGCACCATGAGTAAGGGAGAAAAAGATTGAAGAACAAATTTGAAGACGGCCAAAAAGCTTGTTGACATGCGAAGATGTCTGGTTTCTGAAAAAGTACATAACCAGTATTGCAATTCCAAACGCACATGAGAATCCCAAAGCAGGTGACACAACTAAAAAAGTGAGAGTCTTCTCAATCCCTGGGGCGACTAAGGCTGAAGTGCCTCCTGCTACTAAGCCAGATCCAATTAGTCCTCCAATCAATGCATGACTACTGGACGATGGAAGACCAAAATACCAAGTTACCAGATCCCATATTATAGCCCCAATTAATCCTGCAAATATTACATCTACTGTAGAAAATGAGGGCTGTATTATTCCTTTTCCGACAGTCGCTGCTACGGCCGTACCGAAAATAAAAGGTCCAGCAAAATTGGCGATGGCTGCGATACCCACTGCATACAGAGGCCTGAGTACTCTGGTCCCAACAACGGTAGCGATGGAGTTTGCTGAATCATGAAAACCGTTAACAAAATCAAAAAAGAGCGCTGCTGATATGGCCACGGCGATTTCAATGTTCTGCAATTTGAAACCTCAACGATATTTTAATGCAATATCTTCAATTACATCGGCAACATCTCTTGTCCTATCTAGTGCACCCTCTAGCGTTTCATAAACTTCCTTGCATTTTATAATTTCTACAGCATCTTGTGTCTCAAATAGTTCAGCAATTGCGATGCGATAGACTTTATCTCCCTCGTGTTCGCAGCTGCTAATCCCTTTACAATAATCTAGCAAATTCTGATGCTTTACCTTACGCAATTCAGTAACGGCTTTGTAGATTTGCTGAGAAGCAGTCAATAGTAAATTAGCGAGCTCCTGCATGTAACGAGAGGGTTCTTGAATCTTGAAGAGTACGAGTCTATCAGATGTGCCATACGTCGCATCAAGCACTTGATCAATGGTACTCGTTAATTCTGAAATGTCTTCTTTATCAAGAGGTGTGATGAATGTTTTATCTATAGTTGTAAACACTTTGTGAGTAAACTGGTCACCTTCATGTTCCAACTCTTTTAGTATAGAATTTTTTTCTTTTAGGGTACTATAGTTGCTGATTGACTCAGCCAAGACCGATGTCGCTTTCACCAGATTGTCAACTTGATCTTCCAGGAGAGCCATAATTTGGTTATCATTTGCACGCACCCAGGATAGCCAGCCGCCTGCCACAGGACAAGGTTGTAATTATCATTATAGAAACCTTTCCTAAGATTTGACAAATTTCATACATTTGTTGAATATTTGAAGAGATGCAGGACCATTCTATCTGTTAATTGCCTCGTGAATCACTAATTGGATGGACGATAATTACCTAACGGCATGTTTGATTACCATTTCATGCCGAGGCCACAGAATAGTCAGTTTGTCATTTTATTATCATCACTCATAGCAAATACTAATGAGTGGACAAACAAGCACACATCTTACTTCAAACGCCCCTCATTACGTAATTCAGAAATTATTTTCATCAACGTATCATAGTCTATGTCTACTTCATTTAAGATTCTGGAATAATCTACAATTTTATGCTTCTTAACGTACTTTTCAATCATCTGCCTTTTCTTCTGGTATCCTCGATCTTGTTTCATTCAGATTCCTGCCATCCTATTTTTGAATCGGTACCTGAAATGAAACTGTATTTGTTTTTCAATTTAATTCTTGATCCTAGGAGATAATTCCTTATCAATAAATTACTGGAAGCCTCGATCAAACCTTTTCTCCATTTCTATCTTACTTTCCCATATTTCCCTTATTGTAGGCCAATTGTGCACGTTCGCACGCTGCAGACGAGAGGTGCTGTGAAGAAACAAAAATAGGATGCATTGACACCTATACGGTGTCATTGTAATTAAGAGGCGTCTTTCAACTTAATCTTCTTTTCTTCATCAGATTTTTTCACTTTATCTAATGATATGTCTACAAATTCGGGCCTCTTTGCTGGGGAATTGCTGCCTTCTTCACAATATTGATGCATTGTATTGGGTGTAATGACACATGATCTGTAAACATCTCCCGTATTTACAGCAACTTTTGGAAAAGTCGCAACGAACTCGATGACATTCTCATTTTGCGTAGTGCTGGCATTGACAGGAGGTGGGCTCATTGCATGAAGGTCAAATAATTTTGCTTTAGAATTTTCATTGACAGTAACAAGTGCTAGAATATCTCCTATCTCTTTGTTTGCTCCAAATACTGAGACTACCACCTTAAAAACGTCTTTGCCTATTCCGGTCTCCGCGTGTGCATTATTCACAAGATAAGAAACTGGTGCATAGTCGAAAACGGCTAGCAGGGCAGCGAACGCTACGGCTGGTATTACTATTTTGCGATATGCAGCAGACATCGATCTCAACTTAATATGTTCTGACACAAACGAGAATGAGGAAATAGCGATTATCTGGGTTTCGATGGATTTGTTGTATTGAATCTCTAAAGCTGCAGGTACGTATCTAAATTCGAGACAAATATCCATAAGTAGATAATGTTTGAAAGAAAGGATATATTTAGACTAATTATTCCCACCATCCAACACTAACGAAAATTAATATGGGTTTCTTGGAGAACTATTCATTATTGTGATTTCAGCATCGGACTTCAATTGTTGTATTACATTTATTCTAGCTTCTCTTATAGTGGTAACAAATCATCGGTGATATCGCTAACGAGTGCTAAGGCAATTGACCAGAAACATAATTGCAGTCCCGGCTCTAAAAAATATGAAGTATTGATGAACAAATGATGAAGCATTATCCGGGTGCTAAATAACAAAAATAATCCATCAGTCAAATTAAATATGTTAACGCTTTGGAAATCTAATCAATCCGCATTTTAAAATTCCTAACTTGCCCAAATTAAGACACTTATCCCTAGAATCTCATCCAAACAACTCCTTCTTTATACTAGATAAATTTTATAGGCGAAATAAATTTTAAAGTGATCTGAAAACTGTATTACAATTGTGACATTAGTACACGATTCTAGAAGTCGTTTTTAGTAGTCTATATGAGGAAAATAAGTTTCCTAATTTCGAGCAGCAATGATTACAATCTGTCATTTTTAACTGTAGTAATCATTCTTGCTAAGGTGCCATGCCATTAGGAATTTTCTTATTTCCCTTTTGAACATTCGCGCAATATCCTGTTTTACCGTCTTCAAACTGTAAAATTATCTTGTCTTTTGTAGAGCTCTTTGTAGCCACTTGACGAAACCTTCATTTAATAGATTAGCGCATATTACAATAGTAGTGTCAGAAAATTATTATGATACTGGTTCGATTGAAGGCTTTTTACATGAACTAGATAAAGAGATAATTAAAGTCGTGATCTCGAAGGAATTCCGAAAGTTCAAGAAACCAACTACAGTCGTAACGGGTCTTGGCGATAGATCAGATATTGCTACAATTACCCGAGATCTCAAAACAACACTTGGAACTGGAGGCACATCCAAGAAGGGATTAATCATATTGCAGGGCGACCATAGGAATTCCGTCAAAGAGATACTTATTGCTAAAGGAATTAAAGAGGAAGTAATAGAGGTTAGGTAGATCTCGAAGGGATAGTCAACGACTTACTACTCATTCATAAGTCCACTAATATTTTATAACCAAAAATAGGAATAACAAATTAATCGACTGGTTATATTGTAACGGTCTTCAAACGTGAGTTATTGAAATGACTGCTTCATCATATTGAAAAATTCAGTATCAGACATTTTCTTCTTCTGTTCTACCCACTGTTCAACATCTTTTCCAGCCAAATATCTAAGATTAGGATTCTCACTCTTAACCGCCTGAACTACCACATCTGCTACTAAAGATGGTGGAGAACTATTGAGAATTAATTGCCTAAAGACAGTATCCATCTTTTTCGTCATATTGAAGTAAGGCGATGAAGCATCTTGAGACTTTTTTGCCACGACCATTCCACTGTCAAAGTTAGTTTTAATCACGCCAGGTTCTACGAGTATTACTTTAATTCCAAATTGGTCCAATTCATAAGCAATAGACTCGCTAAGACCTTCTAACGCGAATTTCGTGCTAACATATGCCGAACCGCTAGGATACCCGAATCTACCGGCACCAGAGCTTATATTTACAAGTATTCCAAATTTCTGTTTCCTCATTAAGGGAAGTACAGATTGCATGACCCTAATGACTCCAAAAAAGTTAGTCTCAAATTGACGCCTTATTTCATCCATCGACAGGTCTTCAAATGCTCCTACCAGTCCGTACCCAGCATTATTAACCAAGACATCTATCCTTCCGGACTCAGATATTATAGTCTGTATTGCTTCATTAACCGAAGCATCATCGGTTACGTCTAGCTGTAGAGTCTTTAATGGAAGCATTTCCTTATCTCTAATCGATTCAAGATTTGTTGCCTTTTGTAAATTCCTCATAGTTGCGTATGTAAAAATGCCGCTTCGTGCGAGAGCAATGGAAGTCTCATAACCTATCCCACTTGAGCTGCCAGTTATAATCGCGACCTTCCTGTCCTGACTCATGCTACTTTTGAAAGAGAATTAATCCTATTTAAAAATCACTGATATACAGAATTATATCAACCACTCAGCGTATGCCCTCTCAGTATTCCTTCATCTATTATAAGATTACTAGAATTGAACAAACCTTCGAACACGAATTCATTATCTTTTCAAAGAATATTCTATACTGGAATCGTTGAAATAAATATTGTTTGACAGCTAGTAATCCGGACAGGTATCCTCCATTAATACCCGATAGCGATTTTCTAGTTTGTCCGCAAAATTATAAACTTGATCTAGCCTGTATTTTTCCTTGGGAAAGTACCATCTTATTGGTACGACATGTCCTCGACCATTGGCATCATAAAATTTTCCCTTATCTGCTTTAATTCCGGCATTTTCGTCGATACTACTTTCTAATACTGGAAGGCCTCTTTTGGTCTTATCCTCTACTACAAAGTTTTGAGGATCATCGTCATAAATAAAATAAAATCTTCCCCTTTTTAACAGTTTTTTCTCTTCAGACATGGCTTTTTTTTTATGATCAACTGACAGGAAATTGGCATTTTCAGTTTCGGGTTCCATTCAATATTAACGTTGTCTTCTGGAAGAATTTACGAGGATGAAACCAATCCTATTGTAGGGATAAAATATTACTTACAAGGTCGCATTTGAACTTCAAGCAAGAAAGTGAAGCTACGACTTCAATAAATTGTACTGGAAAAAGATCATACGTCGTAAGAAATACAGGAGTGTTTTCATCAGTGGGCATATCATGAAAAAGATACTTCTGATTAATTTGTACAGAGAATTTGTTTCATTCATAATTGCAAATGGGAGTAGGATGGAATTAAGTCAACTTCGAACTTCTTTATTTGTATACTGCCTGTCATAACAGTAAATCCAATCATCTTTGGGTCAGCAATGTCTGTTTCAATCGTCTTCCAATCAATCTTTTCTGTTGGATTCTTACTCAATCGCTCTTGTATCGGTCTCTGTCCAAAATAGCGGTTTTTTTTATCTCCTGACGTGATTTTCTTTAATTACCAAGAGCAAATAATTTTGTAGTTTTGAACTTCGAAAATGGCTATGGCTGCAAAATTGCTAATCAGACCGATCTTCTTTGTAATCTGAAAAATATCTAATGACCTTCTTTTTGCCTACATGGATCATTTCTCCAAAAGATAAATCTGAATAGCATATGCGTCCTCCATTAGGGTCCTGATGAACGAACAGACTAGACTAATAGACACCTTCAATCTGTTGACAACCTAGCGAGGAACTTGAAAATCTATCGTATCAAAATATTCAGTAATTCGTTTTGCTCAAGATTATCATGGTAAACAATACTGGCACTATTTGCTCTGATGGGCCTGTCGCTCAATCTTACAAGCATGGCCCACCATTCATCGCAATAATGAGTCGTGTATCTCTGGCGCTATTATTTGAGACTTTACGATAGCAGCAATAATAACAAGTCCTTGTTTATAGTCGATAGGTAACAAAGTTACTCGAGCATTTAAATACGATGTGGAACCGTTTCTCGATTCAGCAGCTATGAAGAAGGATGGACCATCTGTAGGCGTTGAAATAGGTTTATGTGGTTTATATAATGAGGATTATGCCCTAAGTTGTCTTGTTAGAGTCATCTATTAAATCGAATAAAGATTATTAAAGTCTTAAGTTATCTATTGGAAAACTTCGGTTTTCGAATCTGTAAAGGAGAACAATATGGATTAGTTTTTATAGAGAAAGATCCAAGCTCCTTCAATGACACAAAAAAATACACTGGCTATAATTGCAGTGTTGGCTGCTGTCTTATCTGTCAGCACCTTCTCTATAGTTCTAAACTCGGCCAAAGTACAAGCACAGGAAGGACAAACCTTTTCTGCATCACTCTCAGGTAAAGATGAAGTACCTCCTACAGAATCAAATTCTACTGGAACAGCAAAATTCCAGGTAGATGAAAACAGTTCGCAAATATCCTACTGGGTCAATGTAACTGGCATAAAGAAGATTAATCAAGCCCATATACACAACGGAACCGAAGGACAAAACGGCGATATTGTTGTTACTCTTACTAAAAACAAGTCTGCCAAAGGAAATGAGAGTCCCCCCAACATAGGATTCAGTGGAAATATTACAAAGGATGATCTGCAAGGACCTTTGAAGGACAAGGAACTTACTGACCTGGTTAGTCTCATGAGCGACGGCAATGCCTATGTAAATGTACACACCGATAAGTATCCTGATGGTGCAATCCGTGGTCAAATAAGTTCTGGTGAAGCAAGTACTGTTGGAATGTCTACAGCAGATAGCACTATGACAAGTGAAAATGCAAGTGCTCCTATGATGGAACAAAACAGTAATCTTACCGAATCTGGTAACACAACCTCCTAAAAGATAGACTGGATAAATTCTCCTCCTCTATTTTTATTTTTATCCATATTTTTTATGACGATTCTTTATTCATAAAAACGTTAGTTACGTACTCTTAATTCTAACTAGTAAAAACCATCCAAATCAAAAGATAGTACCTC
>JAKEIK010000007.1 GCA_022545895.1 Nitrososphaeraceae archaeon
AAGCTACGTTGATCTAACATAACAAGATTTCTACTGTGCCTAGGACCAGGAGTTTAACGATTTTATTTCTAAATATTTGCTGCTTACACCTAACAAGTGTTCTTTACTAGTATGTAAATACCGAGCCATTCTATGTAATTGTATTGCAAGAGCAAATGCGATCACGTATTTTGTATTTGAATTCAACGTTCTTGTGCAAATGCTTTCTTCGCGTGCTCTTGCATTCATGCATTTTAGCTCTATAATTTTGAAGGAGTAGGTATAGGTTTTGGTTTTAATCTTCCTATTGTTTATCCCTTGATATTAAGACCCCCGGGTAGGACCTAACCTATCTCTAAATCGCAGTTGTTAACCTTTATCTAATGTCTTGAAGTTATTTGGTTTCGAATCCTTGTATCCTATCGAAATCCTTACCTTTGCAAACTGGACATCTAGCCTCGTGCTCAATCCCTTGTATTGAAAAGACGCAACCGCACTGAAGACACACATGAATGGATTCTTGTTTGATCATAGAATACGAAATAAGCTTGCATGATAATAAGCATTGGGTCATAGCTCGTTTGTTACATTCACTTAGATGACAACCGTGATTAGTGAATTTCTTTAATCTTCGTGCTTGAATGCATAAAATTAACAAGCGTGTTTGTATATTAGTTAATCAAAGAATGGACGGCAATTCATACAAAACTAACCAAAGACCAAGCATAGGACGCTAAAGAGACAAGAATTTGTACGTTGTGCCACAGATTATTATTAATGTTTTAACTTAACTGTCAAAGATAATCAAAATCTCGTCTACAACTAGTAGTAACGATTACAATCATCGTCCCACATGAAAGCTGGGTATATGGCATAACTTAGATTTGATGTATCAAGTGGCGTGTTTGGAAAGGATCTCCCTTATTTCCACATCATCAAGGAGGGTATGAATGAGCTTGTCCCTTTCTTTCACAGTGATTTCGTCAGATAAATCAATAGAATCTATTGCTTTAAGTTTCCAATAACTTTCAACTGCCTTTTTAACTGTAATCTGTGCATCGTATATTATTTTTCCGAACGCAGTAAGAAAGTGTTTCCCATTTTTCCGCTTAACCATCCCCGTCTTCATCAGCCGCGACATCCTTGAATAGTATTCCTTGCGAGAGAGTTTGAGTTGCTCTGAAAGATCCTCACTATTTCCACCTTTTGTGGCGATAGTGTTAAATAATTTTAATGACTTAACATCTGAAATTGCCTCTAATATTTCCACTACCGATACCATATATTGGTATAAAAGTTAAGGTAGTTATGGATTCTCCCTGAATTGTTTCGTTGTTTTACCGGTATAGGACATTATCTAAATACTTCACTTGGAGTCGCACAAACATTGTCCGGCCCATTATTGGGTCCAAAAAATGGCTGAAAATTCATGATGGCTCATTTCCTCCGCATGCACAGCAATGACATAGTAGGTCAATTTGGTTCATTTCGCACCGATCAGGGTGAATTTGCTAGGATTTTGGAAAATTGTGCATAATTTTCTCCTGTGGCACAATATCTAGATGCGAGCCGGCCCTCGCATGACCATCTTCTCCGATAATGTCAGCCGTTAAGTGAATGTTGCCGTCATTTTGTTTTTGTATCTGAATCCGTGCAAAGTTGGATATCCCACCTTCCACGTATAAAATCGTGGGCTGAAAAGTTGGATCAAGCATCGGAAGAGGCGCTCCAGGAATGCCGAAACGGAATGCACTAAGAGGACCACTTACGATTTCATACACATTAACTGGATCGCCATCGCCATTTACATCCGCACTGTACTTTAAGGTAGCTGGAAAGTGAACATCAGTGGTAACAAACACTACATTTTTAATATCATTGTCGTCAATGAATTTCATTATTTCTGTTAATTCTCTTTCGAAACCCGTTTTCGAGGAAAAGTCAAGATCAATACCATTAGCCCAGCCATCCCGTCCAAACTTTGACGCGTTGGCACCCGTAGGAATCGACAGAGGCACGTCACTACTTACAATTTTCCATGTGGCATTCGAATTCAATAGATTCTCTTTCAACCATGTAAGTTGTTCTTTACCCAACATTGTCTTGTTGTTTTGCGGAGTATCGGCGATATCATTTCTACTTCTGTTAGACCTTGCATCTAAAATTAAAAGATCAAGATCTTTTCCCCAATGAAATGATCTATAGATCTTGATGGGATTGTTGTGGTTACCTCCTATGGGCGAAAAGTTGAAGAACGCATTTCTACCTTCATCTACCAAATTATGGTAACCTGTTCTGTTCTTGCTCAGGGAATTCCAGTACGACCATGAGCCCCCAAAATCATTAATAACCTCATGGTCATCCCACTGACTATACATGGACGTACTATTGAGAAAATTTTGCAAATGAGGATCGAGTCTGTTGTATGCCCAATGCTTGACATAGACATCGTGAACTTGAGTTAAATTCTTCCAGTCTACATTAGCGTCGGCAATACCTGAAAAGTTTCCAGGAATATTCTGATGACCATCAGGTCGCTTAGCAGGACAGTCATTAATTGCGTAGATCATATCTCCATTTTGTATATAAAAGTCTGGAGACAGTGATTTCATTTTTTCAAATATGTAATAGCCTTTGTTTACTTCACGACAGAACTTTTGACCGCCTATGTCAGCGCCCACTATGAAACTAATAGGTTCGCCAGACGTAGTGGAGTTGGGAGCTGTTTTGAATATCCCATTCATTGAAGTACTATTGATGTGATTATCAGTAGTTGAAAACCAAACACGGTAAAAGTATTTTGTTCCTTCCGTCAGATTATCAATAAGAATATTTCCTGTAAAGTCTGTCGCATTATCTGTCCATTTTATGCTGGAATTAGAGTTGGAAAATAATGGATCATTACTGTATTCAACATGCATGATAGAGGGCTGGTTAACTTTTGACCATATTATTGCAGAATGGTCAGTGACGTCCCCGCTGGCTATGCCATGAGTGATTCTCAGGCTAGAGTTGTTGTTCTCTTCCCCGTAGACTTTGGGAATGCCCATGATAGCCAGAACGGTAAAAAAAGTTAAAAGTACAAGCAGATCTGAACGACGTCCTACATCTATGGCCATGATTATAATGACAACGAGAAACTGCTATGAAAGTTTTTCCTGCGGATTCCAAGAACTTGCGCGACTATTCAAAATATTACTTCTTTTATCCCCGATCCCCGAATTCGTTCTAATTAATCGTGCTCTCAAAATAGGAAATTACCTTTTTGCTAAATTCTTCAATAAAATCCAGTTCATTAGGACTTGTACTTTGCACGTAAATTCTCGTGAACCCTGCCTTAAAATATTCCTCTATCGGCTTTATGCAGTCTTCAATTGATGTCACTATGATTGTGGATTCTTTCAGTTTCTCATCTGATACCTCCTTTCTAGCCTTCTCCTCTAATTCTCGAGGATCGCTTACATCAAGATCGAATGCATTTTTCAGCGACGTAGCTCGCCAGAAACCAGAAGATTTGAAGGCTTCATCATAGTCTTTGTGGTATGAGATCTTTGGTTTGCCTATCTTCTCCATGGTGTTAAGATCTTTATCATGATCCCGTGCATGCTTATCAAAATTATCAAGAATTTTTTTTGATTTATCGGGAGTGGAAACGGTTATCAATCCGTCAGTAAAAATTGCTGCAGTCTTGGTGGCTTCTTCTCCTACGGCAGCCATGTACAGGGGAATTTTTGTTTGAGGGGGTGTATAAAGTCTGGCGTTCTTAATTTTAAAATATTGGCCTTGAAATGTTACAAAGCCGTCCTTATCAATACTCTGATTAACATTATTCGTTGCTGTAAATGCATCTGGTCGTTTCCATAAATCCTTTATAATTTGAATAGCTTCTTTTGTTCTTTCTAGTCGAATATTTGCAGGACACCATTCAAATCCTACTGGAACTTCATTCATGGCTTCTCCTGACCCTATTCCAAGACCAATCCTTCCAGGATATAGCACGTCGAGAGAGGCAAAGGCCTGTGCAATTATTCCAGGATTATAACGGTATATAGCTGCTGTTACACCAGTCAAAAATCTCATTTTTTTAGTTCGCTCTGCAGCCGCACTCATCCAGACCCATGTAAAATTCCCATAGCCTCCATCATGCCACCATGGATGGAAATGATCACTTGTCATGCAGTCACTGAAGCCCTTCCTTTCAGCCTCGATGACAAACTTCAATAGATCTAGCATCGAATATTGTTCCTGCGATGCCCAATACCCTATTTTATCGGCAATACTTGTCGTATTATTATTAAAATTATTATTATTATTATTTGACGTCATAATACTAGTTGTGAATGTACAGAAAAGTAATTATCAATTATTGCTATTGCTAATGTCTTGCAATTCATGGGCGAATTTGTTTCGAGTCAAGATAGATAGATCAAATGCCACTGTTATAGCGAAATCCTGGCAACAAAATTATTAGTGGTATAGTGGAAATCACAGTTTACAATGGATAAATAATTTAATGTCCTTATGAAAACATGTCTGCAGATGGCCCTTACAAATGTACGTCATGCAATGGTAGGGAGTTTAGGTCTAGAGAAGAATTGGAGAAACACAATCAAGAGGAACATAGTACAAGTGCTCTTTGAGCTACCTATTGTCATCTTGTTATTGTAATCCTACCAGTTCTTTTATTATTCACCTTAGTGAATTACAACTATTTTGAAATTAGATTATATGCTTTCTTAACCATGCTATTTAATTTACG
>JAKEIK010000054.1 GCA_022545895.1 Nitrososphaeraceae archaeon
GAAACATAAAGACAATAAGGGATATGGAGTCCGTAAAACGTGAGTTTCAAATTCGTTGCAGCCACTACGAACTTGAAATGGAGGTACTTGACAAACAAATCTGTTGCACCATTTGCGGTAAGAATTGGTTCTTTACAGAACAGAGGGGATACTCGATAAAAAAGAAGGTCTACTTGGCTGAAAAGGATGTTTGACTCTCGAGATAAAGCATGAATATGTGCAGATTTTTCAAACATCAGTGGGTAAAAGAGGACCAGTTCACGCATGTGGCAAAATTGAATTTGAACTATTTCTGGAGACTGAATTTCGAAGTTGGTCAGAGCATTGAAAATATTGATTGTGCCTTTACTTAACATGAACAAAAAACAAACATAGATTTTTAAATTATTAACCTGACGTTAATCAATCAACAATATACGCGGTGCACACCACGTGAAAAAAAGTTACAAAATTGCACTAGTCCAGATGAAATCTTCGACTATCAAGAGTGAAAACCTTAAACTCTCAGTTGACTACATACGACAAGCCGCGAAGAAAAAAATTGAACTAGTATGCTTTCCTGAATTTCAAATGGCTTATTCTCCTCTAGAGCAATCTGCAAGGGAGTTGTCGACAATAGCAGAAAATGCTATTAATGGTAACTTTATCACAACGTTGCGGAAAGAGGCTAAGAGGCACAGAATAAAAATCATAGCAACGATCTATGAAAATATAGATACCAAAAGAAAGAAAAAAACTGATTATCGTGTTTCAGATACTGCAATCATGATATCAGAGAAAGGAGATGTAATGTCAATCTACAGAAAACTCCATCTGTACGATGCACTGGGATTCAAAGAATCTGTTAAATTGGTTGGAGGAAATAATATCGAAAGGCCAGTAAAAGTCGGTATTGGAAAAATCGGACTGGAGATATGCTATGATATAAGATTTCCAGAGATGTCGCGAATATTGACCTTAGATGGTGCCGATGTATTGGCAATACCTTCTGGTTGGGTACAAGGTATCATGAAGGTAGAACATTGGCAGATAATGCTGAAAGCGAGAGCAATTGAAAATGGATGCTACGTAATTGCACCAGATCAAGTTGGAAACATATTTTCGGGACGAAGTATGGTTATCGATCCCTTTGGCATCACGTTACTCGACATGGGTAATAAAGAAGGAGTTGGAGTAGTTGAAATTGCTCGAGATCGTGTTGAATCTGTTAGGAAGTCATTGCCTTTATTGAAGAACAGAAGAACTGATGTATACCTTGACCACATAAGCTCGTTTATATGATACAGACTTTACTACATGCTCTTGGAATTTAACGATACAACTCATCAATTCTTTGATTCACATTTAGAGTTAACACAAAATTTCCAGGGTTTATTTCTTCCAAAGATGCGAATCATAATAGGCCAACGGCATATTGAACAAGCATATTTACTTTTCATCAGCTTGCCCGTCTGGGGAAGTGGAGCTGAAGCGCTACAACCAGTCATTCTGTATTGAGAGCAGGCGATGAATCTTTTTCTGCTTTTCAATGACTTGATTATCAACAACTTACCGCATTTGCATATTGGACAGACACCCACTATTGAACTATCCTTGCTTGTTTTCTCTACAGCATCATTGAGCTCTTGTCCTATCAGCAATTCACTTGCTTTAAATTCCATGATAGCGGTTTCGAGTGTATCGACAGCTTTGGCTATAACATTCTTGTGAGGTATCATTCCAGTTTCGATTCCTTCAAGGTCCTCCTCAAACGTCCTAGTCAAATCGGTTGATATTACTGAAGGAATGAATTTGGTCATAGCGTTGATTACAGCAAAACCGATTTCTGTTGCCACAAATCCTGAAGATTCTTGAATAATATATCTCCGCTTTATCAACGTGTTTATGATTTCAGCCCTTGTGGATTTCGTTCCTATCCCCTCACGTTCCATCGTTTCTAATAATGTAGCCTGATTGAATCGAATTGGAGGTTTGGTAAATTTCTTGACCTTGGTAATCTTTTGAACGTGAACTACGTCACCCTTTCTTATGTCAGGTAATTCTGATTCCGAAATACGAAAATATGGTTTGTAATAATAGATCCATCCTTCATCCAATACATTTCTACCTTCAGCAGTAAATGAATGCCCAGCAACATCAAACAGTATCGTTGAATTTTGAATTAATGCCACACTCCCAAATGCCGCAAGAAATCTCTTTGCAATTAAATCATAAATCTTGCCTGTGATACTGTTCAATTTAATTGATTTTTCACCCGTTGGATATATTGCAGGATGAGCCGGATCATCTTTGATGCCTTGTGTGGGAAATAGCTTGTCTTTCAGGAGTAATGAATTTGCATTGTCATGATATTCGATGTAATTTTTTGCAAGTTTTGCCAGAATATCTCTGTAACGTATTGATGTCGGTAATTTCTGACTAGAAGTACGGGGATAAGAAATGAACGCAGAAAGATAGAGCGATTCGGCTGCGGACAGGGTTATGTTTGGCTGTATTCTAAAAATACGATAAGCCTCTTTTTGTAATTGACCGAGGTTGAATGCAGCTAGAGGATAGATCTTCTTTTTTTGGATTCGTACCTCATTAGTCACTCCGTCCTTATACCTGCAATCGTCCACTACGCTTGTTGCCTTCTCATAAGTCTGGATAGTCTTTGGCCAGTAAGTAGCATTAAATACATTATCTCCTTTGTTAAGTTCTGCAGATACGTTCCAATATGGAATGGGCACGTGACGATTGATTTCCGTCTGTCTTTGTACCACAAACGATAAAGTGGGTCCTTGTACTCTTCCAATGGTAAAATTGCTATACCTTTTGCGATCAGGGTACTTAATAAAGGAATTTGAGAGAGCTCTAGATAGGTTTATTCCAAAAATCAAATCTAGATTATGTCTTGTTTTTCCTGCCGTGGCAAGCTTGATATCAGGCTCCAACAGGTTAGCGAATGAATTCCTTATGTCCGAATCTGTTAGGGTCGAGAATTTTGTCCTTTTAGATTTCTCATACTTGTTCTTACAGGCAAGCTCTAGTATGTTATATCCTATAAGCTCACCTTCAATATCGTAATCGCAGGCATGAATATATCCTGCGGCGCTTTTAGAGAACTCTGAAATTTCAGAAACGATCTGATTTACTCTGACCTTATCCCTTGAATTTTTAGAGTGTCTTGGAGACCATTCCAAATCGAAGACAGGATATATTTTTCGGTTCTTTTTAACAGGTACCAAATCGTACAAATGGCCTAGGGCAGAACAGATGACGTAATGTTCTTTGTTCTTTGAGGTTATATCAAATATTGGGATACGAGATTTGGTAGTTATTGTTCTGATAGACTCATCACCAAGAATTGAAGCAACTCTTTTGGCTGCGCTAGGTTTTTCACAAATTACTAATTTATAATTACCACGAATCTTCTCCATCTGTCTATATAACCCAACTAATTAAACAATATACATCTGACTAAAGTATATTACTGGGAATTTGGTTACAGTCAGGATACATTTGTAAATACACAAGATTAATCAATCTGCAAAATGATTAGTTGTCCATTTTCTTAGATTTGCAGTGCTGTGTTTATTACTTCAAACGTTTTGTGAGGCTAAATTAAAATCAAAATTGAAGTTTATAGTATCAGTCATTCGATAAATTCCCTATCCTATACTACAAATCGCATTGTAACTGTCTAACATTTTTATATGCTCTACACTATTTTTTAACGAATGACGAATAGTGTCTGCGTTCTTGGGGCAGGAAGTACAAGATATGGCAAGCTTAACGAAAGCATAATAGAAATAGCATTAAATGCTGCCAAGGGAGCCATCGACTCTGCAGGCATTACCCCAAAGGAAATTCAAGCCGGATATATTTCGAATGTTTTTGGAGTTGCTGATAAACAAGTACATATGGCGCCTGTTCTAATGAGTAATTTGGGAATTCCAAATGTTCCCGGACTGACCATCGAATCAGCTTGTGGTTCGGGTTCTGTAATGTTCAGGGAAGCATATGCCAATGTTGCTGCCGGTTTTTATGACTGTCTTCTAGCCCTGGGAGTTGAAAAAGTAACTCATACGGGTACAACTCAGAGTACAACTCTGTTCTCGTATTGTTCAGATTTCTTTTACGAGGGTGGCAATGGTGCATCATTTCCCGGACTTTTTGCATCTATAGCTCGTGCATATCTGACCACGCATAAAGCGACTGAAGAAGATTTGGCATACGTTGCAGTTAAAAACCATGATAACGGACTTCTCAATCCAAAGGCACACATCAGGAAAAAAATCACAGTCGAGGATGTAATGAATTCTCCTGTGGTGGCCTCGCCGCTAAAAGTTTTTGATTGCTGCCCTTTCTCAGACGGAGCGTCTGCGGTGATTTTATGTACCGAGGAATTTGCTAAGAGGTCAGGTAAACCGTATATGAAGGTAATAGGTTCAGGCAGGGGTGCCTCACCCGCTGCAGTTCAAGGTAGAGCAGATATTACGACTATTCCTAGTACCGTTGCAGCTGCAAAACAAGCGTACAAAATGGCAGGCCTGAGACCAGAAGATATAGACTTTGCTGAGGTGCATGATTGCTTCACAATTGCAGAAGTAATCGATGTCGAGGATTTAGGTTTCTTCAAGAAAGGAACGGGGGCACAAGCTGCAAGGGAGGGAGCAACAAGGAGAGACGGTCGGATCCCGATAAATCCGTCTGGCGGATTAAAATCAAAAGGACACCCAATAGGTGCAACCGGAATAGGACAAGTGGTAGAAGTATTCGAACAGTTTACGGGAGCTGCAGGCGACCGAACCGTAAAGGACGCAGAAATCGCATTGACGCATAATTTTGGGGCGACGGGTGCAAGCGCGGCGGTCCACATATTTCAAAAGGTATAGACTGGAGACTTGTTAAATTATGAAAGATGAATCGATTCAGACTCAGAATAAATTCATAGATTCTGCAATAAAAGGAAAAATATTAGTTAACAAATGCAGAAATTGCGGTCAACTCATGTTGGAGACTGTGTACTATTGTCCTGTTTGTTCAAAAAGTGATTTTGAACTAGTAGAATTCGATGGAGTAGGAACCGTAGTCACTCATACAATCCAGGCTGTAGCTCCAGAAGGTTTCGAGGATCTTGATTCTTATGCATGGGTGGTCTTCAGTGTAGACAACACGCCAATAAGGGCATCAGGGTTTTTGCCTGGGATTAAAGTGCCAGCTGATTTACCGATTGGTTCTAAGGTCAAAGTTACCGGTTATGATAAGAAACATGGTCTCTCGCTTCAGAAGCTACCGTGAGACTAACAGAAAAAAGCAACCGAAAGTTTGTCTACTAGTTTTCAAACGTAAGAGCTACAATATTATATTATCATAATATTTCTTTGTTGACGTCGTTCCGTACAAACAAATAGCCACTATACAAGGATGATATTGCGAATTATACTAGAATTTCTTTACATCAGCTTTATGATACTTTCTGGTTCATACACTCTAACAATAATCCTTACATTCTATCCGTAACGATCTTTATCAATGGAGCACCATAGGCAATTCCAGAGTGATCTGACAAACGCAACCCAAATCGTAAACAAGCAAATCGGTAGGCTAAAGACGCTCCACAAAAAGTTTTCCTCAATGGATGTAGATTTCAGGAAACAAATAGGTGAAAACATCAAAGCCGGCAATAATGCGCGTGCAAAGGTGTTAGCAACTGAATTGGCAAATATCAGGAGGGTTCAACACACTACTCAGAATATGGGTATTGCCCTTGAAGTTGTGGTTCTCCGTTGTTCTACTATAAATGAATTTGCAATGATAATGGACACGATTACACCAACTGTCCAGATGATTAAGGATATTCAAAAAGATATTTCCAAAGTTGTCCCTACAGCAAACGAGGTTATTGAAGATGTTACGAAGACCACGTCCCATGTCCTAATGAACTACAATGTTAATGCTGATTTAGGTAAAATCTCGACTCCCCTGGATGAAGATTCTTTAGGCATTCTAAACGAAGTGGAAGAACTTCTGGAGGAAGAGACAAAGTCAAGACTCCCTGACGTCCCAGAGAATATTAGTATTGAAAAGAAGGTAAAAGAACCATCTGAAATGCTACTTGAACAGAATAGGGTATTGGTAGAAACCTGATCGAAAATGAGGTACAAGCTGAGATGTAGGTTCCTTTATACCATTGGTAAAGAAATATTTACAAAGTAGTTTTAATTAGTTAATTAGAATAACGGCAGCGAGGATCATTTGAGTCAGGATTCTTTATCTCAATCAGAAATTAGACCCGGTGGAGTTCTTCAAACTGCATCAAGAAGGGTAAGGATGATTTTTTCTGTCATGGCAAGTCCGAACAGAATTGATATTCTTCGAATTCTAAATTCTAAAGGCCCTTTGACCTACTCCGAGTTAAAATCTCTTGCAGGTTTTAAGTCGAAAAAGGAGTCTGGGAAATTTGCATATCATCTAAGAAAACTGCTAAGACAATCGCTTGTTGCATTAAATAAGGCAGAAAGAAGATACACAATAACGAATTTAGGAAAACTTGTACTTAGTCTTGCCAGACAAATCGAAGAGAGGTCGATAATAGAGAGTGGAAAGATGTATGTAAGAACATCAAGACATTCTATTGAAGAATTCAATTCAAACAGGATCATTCAATCCCTAGTCAGGGAAGCGAATATGCCGCTCGAACAGGCTCACAAAATTACTGAAGAGGTGGAAAACAAGGTCTACAAATTCCAGACAGCTTATCTGACTTCATCTCTCATAAGGGAAACTGTGAATTCCGTACTGATTGAACATGGTTTTGAAGAGTATAGAACAAAACTCGCTCGACTTGGTCTACCGACTTCCGACGTGGTGGAGCTCTTTAATGGTAGTACTAACGGCCGAAACGAAATCGACAGCATCCTTTCGGAGGCTTCAGTAGCAGTTTTTTCTGAAAACCTTCTCTTTAACACTCTACCTAAAGACATTACTGACATGCATCTTGCAGGGGAACTAAATATCTCCAACAGTGGTCTTTGGGGGCTCATTCCAGATACAATATTCTATGATTCTAAGGATCTAGTTGAAAATGGACTAGATTCCAAGGGCAAATACTTGAACGTGTCACGGATACTTCCTATCAAAAAATTTGAAGATTTAACTACAACCTTTCCAAGAATGGTATCACTTCTTTCCAGAGAGGCTTATGGCGAGGTAGTATTTGATAATCTAATCGGATCAATTTTCAACAAAGCTCAATACAACCATAAAGAAGTAGAATCATTATTCACAGCCACGTTGCTTGCATCCTCGATTGCCAGATCCTATTTGCCAGGTGGATACCCAGTAGTAACAATCACGATACCCGCAGACGACCTTGAATCCAATATTGTAGCAGCATTACTGAATGGATATCGTAGATATGTGGAGAATACCCCTGTGCCAAGAATAGGAGTTCAAATAACATGTCAAGATTACAATTCTATTCTTATGCATTCTGAAGTGATAGGATCTATTGGAATAGCGGGAGGAATGATTTCTGTGTCCAACAAAGGAGTACGGACTCACACTGGAGTTTTAAGAAACGCGAGTAATGACGAATCAGGACTCGTTATAGGTCTGCAATCCCTCGCAGTTAATCTTCCAAGACTGGCTTACCAATCGAACAAAGATGAAACCTATTTCAGGGCAAGGCTGGCGTTGATGTTGAAACCAGCTGTAACCGCACTTGCTATTAGGAAGAAAGTGATATCTGACATAATAAGAAAGGGAATTCTTCCCACACTTTCACAAAGATCACAATTGATGCAGCTCGGAAAGATGAATCTTGTAATTAATCTCACCGGTGCACGAGAATCAGTGTATAATATTTTGGGACACGATTTAGACGGAGAAGAAATTTTACTGAAAGTGTTGCGTACAGCGGCAGATGTTGTGGCAGATAATGGTAGACAGGTAAACGAGAATTCAATAAGTATAGCTATGGTCCCGGATGACAGCGCGAAACGACTAGCATCCCTTGACGCTGAGAAATATGGAAAGATGCAACAAAATGATGAAAGAATGCCGGAGGCCTATTCTCAAGGAATGAATATACCAGGCAAGGATTTGTTAGAAAACAAAAATTCGATCCTGTCATCATCTAATATGATTAGCAGTCTTCTAAGTGGAGGTTTTTCGGTAAACGTCGACCTCACTGGTGTTTCTAATGACGACACAAATGCTATCTTGAAAGCAGCATATGATCTTGATTTCTTTAGACTCATTTCCAAACATAAGATATGTTCCTTGTGCGGTACAAGGTGCTATATTTCTCAAGAAAAATGTCAAAACTGCAAATCGCCTTATCTTTCAATAATTTATTGATGCAAAATCAAATAATTTACACCTCTACTATATTATTTTTTAGTAAGATAACCCTTTTAAGCTAAGCTCTTAATGTATAGGACGGGATGGCCGGAGTTACTGAGGTAAATAATTCAAATGAAAAAACGATTTTACAAATACGAAAAAGGGATGGAAGGATAGTTGAATTTAATCAAAATAAAATCTCAAACGCAATTTATAGAGCGTTAATTGCGATGGGCAAGTCGGAGTATCAACTAGCAGAAAAGTTGTCAAACAAGGTAATACAAAAGATGGTTCAGCAACGTTACGGACTTGATAACACTGCTATGGTTCCAAGTGTAGAAGATGTTCAAGATATTGTTGAATCAATCCTGATTGAAGAAGGATTATCAGATACCGCCAAAGCCTACATTCTATACAGACATGAGAGACGCAAAGTTAGAGACGAAAAGATGAAGATCCTGAACAAAAAAGATTTAGATGAAGTAGACAAGGCCTTCGACGTAAACTCACTGCGGGTACTTGCAGCTCGCTACCTGCTTAGGGACAATAACAACGAAATAATTGAAGGGCCAAAATCAATGTTTGAAAGAGTGGCCGTACTAGTGACCATTCCTGATATGTTGCATGATACTAGAATTTTCTCTTTGGCCGAGGGTATCTCACAAAATATACAAGAAGCAGAGAAATACTATTCCAAAATTGATGATTTTGACATGAAGCTAAAAATTGGTGATTATTACCTTAATAAGTATCATTTTGAAGCAATGATCCGTCATTATGTTTATCTGGCCAAAGGTGGACATATGAAGGTAAGCTTCAAGGAGCTCCTTCGAATAATAGCAGAAGGTAGCATGTCAGCATTTTCAGAAAGGATTATAGAATATTATAATCTCATGGTTTCAAGAGATTTCCTACCGAATACTCCTACTCTTATGAATGCGGGAGCAAAACTCGGTCAACTCTCAGCATGTTTTGTTCTAGATATGCCAGATGATATGTCAAAAATAATGAAATCGTCGACAGACGCCGCTATGATTTTCAAATCTGGAGGTGGAGTGGGAATTAACTATTCTAATTTGCGCCCAGAGGGTGATATCGTCGCTTCAACATCTGGCGTTGCTTCAGGACCAACTTCCTTCATGAGGATTATAGATACAATTACAGATGTCGTAAAGCAGGGCGGAAAAAGACGTGGGGCAAACATGGGAATACTAGAGGCATGGCATCCAGATATAGAAAAATTCGTCAGTGCAAAAACAAAACCAGGAGTATTTGAGAACTTTAATGTCAGTGTAGGCATTTGGGATGACTTCTGGCAATCGGTAGTAAGTGAAGATAATCACAAGTACACACTTAAGAATCCTAGGACACACGAACCAATAAAACAAATAGATTCGCATCAACTATTGGATTTAATAGCCTTCAGCGCTTGGAAAAGTGCTGAACCAGGTGTTATCTTTTTTGATAATATTAACAGGTACAATCCATGTCTGACAGCAAAAGAAGGTCCTCTCCGAGCGACAAATCCCTGTGGTGAACAGTCACTCTATCCTTACGAATCATGCAATCTGGGATCGATAAACTTGGGAAATTTTGTAAAGAGAAAAGCAGATGGTATGTTTGAATTCGATTGGCAACGGTATGAACAGGCTGTACGTCTGTCGACACGATTCCTTGACAATGTGATTGATATGAACAAGTATCCAGTTGAAGAAATTGATCATAACACGAAATTAACGAGAAGAATTGGATTGGGAATAATGGGAATAGCAGATCTACTCTTTATGCTGAAAGTTCCATACAATTCCAAAGAAGGATATGATTTCATGAACAAGTTGGCCGAAGCCATATCATATTATAGTATGGAAGAAAGTGTTGCTATTGCCAAGACAAGGGGACCATTTCCTTTATTTAATAAGACGGAATATGTAAACGGAAAGATACCTGTCGCAGGATATTATGAGATACCTAAAGAAATGCATTCGTATGATTGGGATTCTCTCATTGAAAAAATAAAGAAAAATGGAATAAGAAATTCGTGGACATCTACCATAGCCCCGACTGGAACATTGTCGATGATAGCTGACACTTCAAATGGAGTAGAGCCTATATTTGCTCTTGTTTTTGAAAAACGGGTTACAGTTGGAAGATTTTTCTACAGTAACAGGGTCTTCGAAAATCTACTAAAAGAGAAGGGTCTTTACAGTGATGAAATTCTGACCAAGATTGCCAATAATTATGGTTCTATAAGAGGATTGAGTGAAATTCCAGAATGGATACAAAACATATTCGTTACAGCAATCGATATTCATTGGACTGACCATTTGATGGCTCAGGCCATATGGCAAAAATGGATTAGTAATGCAATTGCCAAAACTATCAATATGCCAGCAGATGTTAATGCAGAGGATGTAAGGGCCTCCTACCTATTGTCGCATGAACTGGGATTAAAAGGAGTTACAGTCTATAGGGATGGCTCAAGACACGAACAGGTTCTTCATATAACTGGGAATGACAAGAAGGAAAGGAACTTTATTGTTAGACCCAGTGCCCATGTTGCAGACTACATACGATCAAATATTAAACAAAACTATGTCAGAACACAGATTGAAAAGATTTTCAAAGAGTCAGAGGCAATCGATGAGTTATATATCCACCCTACGACCGAAGTAAAGAAGACAATATCATCCATCGCATCAAATGAATTTTGCGAAGATGAAGCTTGTCCATCCTGTAAAGCGAGATTAATCATTACTGAGGGCTGTAATATGTGTATTGAGTGTGGTTTCAGTAGCTGCGGCTCAGGATGAATGCTAAAAGCACTCCTTTGTTCTTCCACCTAGAAACATACATAATTTTTTGATGCACATGAATTCAGTACCCCTTAAGTAGTCGAGTATTGCATATAGTTGACAGATCCTTTTGATGGCTCTTAAGATGTGTATAGTGAGTGTTGGCGATGTGTGGGGTTATCCCAATAAGTTCATATGCACTGTGCTGGGAGTTTTAATGATTGGGGATTTACAAATATGATGTCTACAGAAGTCCAAATATCGGATTGTTCGTAAAATCAAACAATTCAATATTATCTATTCCATTTGGCTTTGCAGAAACAAAGGCCAAGAAACTCAGGGATTATCTAGATGTAGACAAAATGTTTTATGCTTCTGTATCAGGAACTAGGTTAATTGGTCCTCTAACTGTGATGAATAATAACGGCATCATCCTCCCTTCCACAGCTTCTGAAGAGGAATTGCAACTTTTTAAACAAGAAAGCAAATTAAATGTAGACCGCTTGAATTCCAAGTTCACGGCAGTCGGAAATTTGATTTCGGCGAATGACAATGGTGCGCTTGTGTCCAGCTTGATTAAAGCAGAAACTCATCAACAGATAAGGGATATTCTAGGGGTTCAAGTTGATACTTTGTCGATAGCAGGATTTGTGCAAACAGGAGCTATGGTCGTTGCTACAAATCTGGGAGCTGCTGTCCATCCGAATGCAAGTGAGGAAGAAGTTCGCATGATCTCTGAAATACTAAAGGTTGATGTTGAACCTGCGACTATCAATGGCGGAATCCCATACCTTTCATCAGGGATCATAGCCAATTCAAATTCTGTAGTAGTAGGAAGTCTGACTACAGGTCCGGAATTTATAATGCTAAGCAGAGCTTTCAAAACGTAATTTGTATTAACTGGTAGGTAAACGAGTTAAAGAATCAACTAATTGATAAGATCCACATTAATCAGCTATAAATTTCTATTAAAATCAATACTACCCGAAAATGGTCACTGCTCATGTCTTTGTAATGATAGTTACTAAAGAAATATGAAAAATCACTAACTATTAGTAAAGCAATAGTTATATTTACTCATAATTGATAACGATATGGTTTAAGGTAATATTGGTTACGATTAAATTGATTAAGGTTTCGTTAGTTAGACTTAAGATGATTTATTATGGCAAATTTGAGAGTCTCACTAACAATTGGAAGAATTCGAGGGTCGTTTATCTTAGGTATAACATATTTTTCACTCAAATGAACCTGGTCAACTAACCCCGCAATGCCCTGAGCTACTAATACAAGCATTTCTTCTGTCAGTTTTTTGATCTTAAGATCCAGAAGTGCTCGCATTACTGAAGGAAATACAAGTGCATTATTTACTTGATTGCTATAATCCGATCTTCCGGTAGCAATAAACTTGGGTCCGGCATCATATGCGTCAGGTGGCAGAATTTCAGGATCCGGATTGCTGAGAGCAAAAACTATAGGACCATGCCTCATCGACCTAATCATGTTCTTATCAAAAAGACCAGCAACCCCCGAAACCCCAATTACTACATCTGAATCTCTAATTGCATCAGTTAAGTTTCCTACAACTTTGTTGGGATTTGTCCTCCGTGCTATTTCAAGCTTGTATGAATTATTTTCAATATCCATCCTTGAAGGGTGCAAGATGCCTATCCTGTCGGTAACTAAAATATCTCGGCAACCTGCCGTAAGGAGAATCTTACATATTCCATAACCGGCAGAACCTGCTCCAGCTATAGTTATTCTGATGTCGCTTAGACTCTTCTGCACGAGTTTAAGAGCATTTATCAATGCAGCAAGAGCAATTACAGCAGTACCATGTTGATCATCATGGAAGACTGGAATTGATAACTCACGAGTAAGCCGTTCGACTATTTTTAGCACTTTGGGTGATTCTATATCCTCTATATTCACAGCTCCAAAGTTAGGTTCTACAATTTTTGCGAATTTTATGATTTCTTCCAAATCCTGAGTGGCAATACACAAAGGTATTGCATTTATGCCGCCAAGTACTTTGAATAGCACTGATTTTCCTTCCATCACGGCTAAGGCTGCTTCGGGCCCTACATTTCCAAGACCTAATACTCTAGTACCATCGCAAATGATGGCAACATTATTCCATTTGGATGTATATTCGTAGGCTAGGGATTTGTTTCCACTTATTTCTTGGGCAACATATGCAACTCCTGGAGTATAAATAAGACTTAACGTATCATCTTTCCCATCCAATGCGCCGTCAGTGAAGACTTTACTTTTAATTTCTATCTTCCCTTTGAGAATTCTGTGCAAACTGATGGCGTCGTCTTTTAATGTCATTTACTTTTATTGATGACAGTGGGAAAATATCTGTATTGCTACTGGCATTAATCATAACTCAAGACAAAATTAGACGCTTGAAATTGTTCTGCGGGTATCTCATCTTTGCATGGTCTATTTTTTCAATAGGGCTCGCAAAATCGGGGTCTTTTAATCCGTTCTGATCCAAATTATTCATGATACATAAGCCAAATTGGGAACTCGAAGTATATACGAATAAAAATTTCCAAAATATTCCTTAGATAAATCATTTAATGAATTAGCTAAATGGGCATTTATACAACTATATGGCTACCTGCTCTTAGTTTCTGCTGCGTCATGAAATTCGGCCAGATAGTAGAATTCCCAATCCAACATTCAATTAGTATATCTAATATCAGGATTAATTCTTGAAGATGATATTGCATGATCATCTTGCTGATATGAAGTAACGACATCAGTTCGATTTATTTTGATCTTGAGATTATTTACTTCAATACCAGACATCCCGTGTTCTTTAGCCAAAAACATTTTGGTACGATTCTCTGGATCATATACTTTGTTAGGATCTGACACAAATGATAT
Organism: Nitrososphaeraceae archaeon; assembly: GCA_022545895.1. Classification (GTDB taxonomy): domain Archaea; phylum Thermoproteota; class Nitrososphaeria; order Nitrososphaerales; family Nitrososphaeraceae; genus TA-21. The sequence goes on from JAKEIK010000054.1 coordinate 14,022, forward strand.
TTCTAATTCTCTATTCAAAGATGTCTTGGGAATTTTGTTAGAAGGATCAGCTATAATTTGAAATGCAACATTTTCAGTAATCATATTTTGAGGCAAGTTTGGTAATGCGTTTGCGGTATAGAATACCTGTACATCAATTAAATCTGCATTTGTATCATCGACCGGTCTCAAAATTGACACACCATTACCGCTCGGATCTGGAAACGCACCAAGAATATTTCCACTAATTGGTAATACGATCACAATAAATCCTTCAAGGAAATTGGTATTATTTGAGATAAGTACCTGGAGGTCAGAACACGATATTTTGGTAGAAGTTTCAGCTGATAAATGCTTAATAATTGCATTTGAAGAAGGGCCATCCGAAACTACTACATTCCAAAGGAGCTTGATAGGGTAGTTCTGCTTGTTAAAAATGCTGATGTCAGTGTCATAATAGCCTGGTCTAAGCGGTCCATTATTCGAAGAAATCGTACCACAAACGAATTTGGGTGTATAGCTTATGGTTCCTATATTGGCTTGATACGAGCTATTAATAGTTGAGTTTAGATTGGTTCGATTTTTATCAAAAGTTAATGTCCCAGTGGTCATATTCTTTATTTGCAAAATTCCAGGAAGGCTATCCGAATTACCTGTTTTTGGAGTATCTACGTTTGATATTGTAATATTTCCCTCACGCTCGTTGTCTGGCAGCGACAGATTCCAATTTTTCCCGCCTACAGCATAAATTGAATTGTTTTGAGTTCTAGAACTCATGTTCTCTGCGTTAGGATTTGCTGCTATAACAGACTTTACTCCTGTCCCCGCAGCCGAAATGAGTGAATCAGTTGCCGCAGATGAAATATTCCTTAGTAAATTTTCATCCGCTCCGGTTGCAACAACAACATTTTTGACTGAAGTCATTGCTAACTGGCCAGCAAATAAAACCAGAATAGATATAATAATCAAGAACTTTTTCAAGTTGACCATATTTACGAGAGAAATTCTATAATATATGTGATGAGGATATAGATAATGTCTATACTTGACAAAGTCTTGAAAAATGCAAGCTAATAATTTTGTTCTACCTTCAACCCCTATCTATTATCTAAACTTTTGTTCAAAATTGACAATCTTTTATTAGGAATGCTTTTCAGAATAATTAAAAGCTGAGGTTTATGAAAAATAATCACTTCTTTGATCGCGATATAGTTACAATAAAGGACTTCTCTAGAGCTGATCTAGAATTTGTGTTCGACGCAACAGATAAAGTTAGTTCTCTCAAGCCAAAAGAAAGAGGTCAGCTAGCCTCTGCAAGAACACTTGGCTATATCTTCTACGAACCCAGTACCAGAACGAGAATGAGTTTTGAAGCTGCAATGGCATCCATAGGAGGAAGCTCCTTGGGAATATTTGATCCGCGATATTCTTCAATAGAGAAAGGGGAAACGTTATACGATACGATTCGAACAATGGATCTCTATTCCGATATCCTGGTACTACGGCATCAAATGGATGGCTCTAGCAGATACGCTGCAGAAATATCCACCCATCCTGTTCTTAATGGAGGTAGTGGTAGTGAAGAACATCCAACTCAGGCAATGCTTGACCTATACACAATGAAAAAGGAGAAAAAAAATATCGATGGGCTTAAAATATGTATTCTGGGAGATCTAAAATATGGTAGAACTGTGTATTCCTTACTATATGGTCTTGTTCACTATAACGTAGAAATTTACTTGGTCTCACCACCATCTTTACGTATCAGGCAGGAATCAATTTATGGACTTACGGAAAAGTTAAAAATATCTGAACTTACAGAACTAGACGATGAGCTTCTTAGCAAAATAGATGTGCTATATGTTACTCGAATACAGCGAGAGCGATTTCCCGATATACAAGAATATGAAAAAGTTAAGGGTGCATATATTATTGATAGTAACGTCTTGAATAGGTTAAAATCCGATACATCCATTATGCATCCCATGCCTAGAATTGACGAAATATCTAAGAATATAGATTTGACGAAAAATGCCATATACTTCAAACAAGTCGCATACGGAAAAGAACTGAGGGCAGCATTATTGGCGCTTGTTCTCAATGAATCTGGACTATAACAAGCTCCCCGAGTGATTGGAAGCGAAACTTCACACTCACTCTGTCGCTATATTATGCTTCAGTCAAATTTATGTGATGTTAGAGGTATTTTCCAGAATAGTGATTGTGCAATAAAGAGACTTTTGCAAACAGTTCTATTGGACATAGGTTAGCCAATTCTTGCTCAGTACCCCCGCTTTTCCGCGTACTATTTTTTCATAATGTTCCTGAAGCTTCTTAGTAGTTTTTCCCACAGTACCATCAGCCAAAGCTCTACTGTCAATTTCGATTATTGGTTTGATCTGAGCCGCAGTGCCACTTAGAAACGCCTCATCCGCTTCGTACATTTCGTCTCTGGTAATGTCGCGGATTTCAAAAGCAATCCCATGTTCTTTACATATGGTCAGAATCGTAGACCTAGTAATTCCATCTAATGCACCTGCACTAATGGGCGGAGTTACAACCGTCTTATCCCTTACTATGAAGATATTTTCTGCACTGCCTTCAACCACTTTTCCTTGGGTATTTAGCATGATAGCTTCATCGTATCCAGACTTAATAGCTTCAACTCTAGCTAAAGCAGAGTTTGCATAATTGGCTGTGGCTTTGGCGCGCATTGGCATACATCTATTATCAATCCTTAGCCAGGAAGAAATCATCACTCTCGCTCCTACACGACCGGAATTTGACTTGAGGTATTCATCCCATTTCCAAAGAGCAACTGATACTGATACCTTATTGGGTAAAGGATTGACTCCCATTTTGCCATAGCCATAGTACGCTATGGGGCGGACGTACCATTCATTAAAACCATTTATCTTTATGGTTTCTAAAACAACACGTTCAAGCTCCTCGTCTGATTGCCGAAAAGTCATATAATACATTTTTCCACTTTCGATCAATCTTCTGATGTGCTCTTTTAGTCTAAAAACAGCATAGCCCTTGGTTGTTTTATAACAACGAATACCCTCAAATACGCCAGTACCATAATGCAAGGCGTGTGTCAAGACATGAATCTTTGCTTCATCCCAGTCATAGAACCTACCATCGATCCAAATTTTCTTTCCGTTCATGACTGTTTAACTCCATGTATTTGCTTTCTCTTTGCGTGTACTGCTCTGACAGCGGCAGAGACATTCGACTCATCTACAACTATCAGGATCCTAGATGTCTCTTCCTGAGCATCTAGATTTAGGATATTTATGCTATTCTCACCTACTGTGCTACTAGCAGTGGATGCAATTCCAGGTATCTTCCACATGTTATCCCCAATCAAAGTTACGACACCTCTACCATACATAATCTCAAGCTTTGGATAGAATGCTCTGAAATGACGTTCATTGCGGCGAACGTAATCTCCATCTAGGAACAGCACTCGACTGATTTCCACACCGTCCTTTTTATAGGGGGATAGTTTCACGAAATCGTGATATTGTTTATCACTTTCTAACATTGCAAGTAGATGAGAAGCAGCAAGGCTCTCAATTCTAACTATGGCACAATTCTTCCTCCCAGTAACAATCTTGAGATAGTTGGCTGATTCTTCACTAGCGTGATTCACTATTCTAGTTAGATTCGATGGACTCCTCATATCCGTTATTACAATGGGGATGTCAAGTCCATTATCATCAATTTCTTTTATTGCCACCGGATCGAGGATCTTCATTCCAAACATCCCGGCTAACTTTGCCTCGTTATACGACAAATTATTGACATAATCTAAGTCTTGCTTTACTATCTTGGGATCGGCACTTAGTACTGCATTATCCTTCTCAAAATCAAGTTCAGTATCATAATAATCATTCAATAGTATTGCGACATCTGCAGCAGTTCTGTCAGAACCTCCTCTTTCATAAGTTGTTTCGATTCCGTCAACAGTTTTACCCACGAAACCGCCTAATGTAACGATGTCATTTTTTTCTATCAATTGTTTGAGATATGTAATCCTTTTTCTCGAATCATCAAATAGAAATGTCGCTGCTTCAAAGTTATCGTCTGTTACTATAGGCCAATTCTCTATTCTTACATGATCCGATATCAGCCCTTTACTTTTCAGAATATAATCCATCAAATATGACATAACTATCTCACCACTATACGCCAGAGTTCTAGCCCTGGTAACGTCAACAAACCGACGATTTTCGGCCGCCTGCTTGAGAGACACAATTACTTCCTTGTGAAATTTATTAAGGTCGACTAAAAATGCCTTATACAAAGACTGTGGGAGATATTCCGCGGCTATTTTCTCATATATATCTCTCAAAATATCTATTTCAATTGGATTCGAGTTAGAATAACTTCTTCCAACATGAATCGCAACATCGGTCATTGAGACAGTCTTGCCCTCGTAATTTGTCAAGGGTGCCGAAAACACCGCTATTACCATTGATTCACGTCTCACCTGAATTATTCTTTCGATAACCTCTGCGATGGCTGATCCATCAATTCCTAGTGCACTTCCTCCAAATTTCATTACAGTGACGCGTTTCAATGTAATAATCCTTGAAAGTTGCATAATTTAATCCATATATTAGGTATCCCATCAGATCAATTCGCAGCGTTGACTAATATCAGCAGGTAATTGTGACACCATGAGTATCAGTACTGATATTTGTCTTGTTACAATAGGTGGGCGGATACACGATTTCTAGTTCGCGAGTGTAAGCAATATAATTTTTAGGTTAGGCCTTGTAAGGACCAATAACGGATGTTTAAGATAATAGGTGGAGTTGGTCGTAAATGTCGAATATGTTGGACTATGGTTTCAATGGCAATTCTATTTGTGAATTTATTTTCGATTCTCCTTGATAATACCTTCATTGTTGCAGCGGGCTTACGTCCATCGTATGTCTATGATTATGCAAACGTTATAGATTCGAATTACGAATCAGTGATTGAAGGTTATCTTCGGGCGGTAGATGAAGCAACATCTGCAGAAATCGTAATTTACACAATTCCGAGCTTTATTGGGCATGGGATTAAGAAAGACGGTCACGAAATCAATGACAGGGATTTGTTGGCAAATTTTCTATTTAATGAAGTTACATTGGATGGTATCAAAGGCATTGGCAAGAAAGGGAAAGATAATGGTGTCTTGGTCTTGTATTCACTAAAATCTGACTCTGGAGGTGGTTCTATGCGGATAGAAGTTGGCCGAGGACTAGAAGGGGACATTACAGACGGAATTGCCGGCGAAATTCTCGATTCTTATTTGGTCCCTGCTAGAGAAATATATCAAAATTCTGGTAATAGCACAGTCCTTGATCAGGCATTCCTCAATACGGTTATATCCATTGGACAACGCATAGGATATTCTACCAAGGAAGGGATATACCAACTTGATGAGCCTCTTCAGAATGGTGACAATATCGAACTATTCCAAATAGCTTTGCCATTACTTGTAATCGGTCTGATAGTATTTCTTGTATTCATTGGACGGAAGAGAAGATGGGGTGGCTGGTACGGTGGTGTTATGGGTGGAGGGTCTGGATGGGGGGGAGGCTGGAGTAGTGGCGGTGGTGGAAGTTTCGGTGGAGGGGGAGGTCGCAGCGCCGGAGGAGGAGCTGGTAGATAAATTTAATATATGTCAGCCTTGTGAGAGAGAGACACGTGGTCTTTTGGCTAGAACTGGTATCAAGGTTGCAGTAGGATTAGTCCTTATCATCGTGATTATTCTCGGTATAATGTATGGTATGTATGTCTCTGGATACAATGCTGTTCAAGCCAAGGACGAGTCAGTAAAAAAACTTGCTGCAGATGTTGACACACAACTTCAAAGGAGGTATGACTTGATACCTAATTTAGTATCTTCGGTTAAGGGTTATATGCAATTTGAGCAGCAGACGTTGGAAAGAATTACCCAACTGAGGTCGCAATGGATGGCAACTTCTGATACCTCGCAACGTGTGAGCCTTAGTAACCAAATAGAAGAAGCACTAAGTAAGATCATATTGACATACGAAAATTATCCTGAACTCAAATCAGACAGGACTGTAACAAGATTGATGGACGAAATAGCAGGCACCGAAAATAGGATTTCCGTGGCACGAACATATTACAATGATGGAGTTAGAGATTTCAATATCCACCTTAGGACATTCCCAAATAACATATTTAATGAAAATGGATTTTTAGGAGCAAAAGCTTGGGGGTACATCGTATATCCACAATATTCAGCAACGCAGAATGCTCAGAATACCGTTCCTCAAGTGAATCTGACACTTGCTCAATAGCAGGTGGCGCCAAGCACTATCGGCTGAGTATTAAGCATCACCTGGAGGCCAGATTTCAACGATACTCTTCGGCTAGGGGGGCTCCCCTTGAAACTACGTTTGTAATTAGTACTGAAAGGACATGTCCAATACAAGGTTCAATGAGATACAGTAGATAGGATTGACGATTATTTAATTAGGCAGAGATTAGTATTTGAAGAGCATTTACAAAGATACATGGAAATATTTGTCTGGACTGGATGAAATGTAGAGATTTGATCGAAAATAATATTAATTAATCTTCTTACTGTACGAATAAGTTGAACAGGCTCATTGGTTTTATTTTCATTGCAGGGTTTATGACCATATTTCAAACAGGCTCAAATAGTTCGTTGGCACAAACCATCAACTCAACTCAAAATTTGAATCAAACCGGTCTAGATGGCAACTCGCTGTACATAGTAATTTTTGGGAATAAAACGATAGGAAATATAGACAACCAGACAAATTTCGTATCCTCTGTAGTTGGGAATAGCCTGGATAAGATAAGGGAAGAATTTGTAAAGAGCATTAGTATGATTCCCTCTGAACAACTAAAGAAGGAAATAAACCAAGTAGTCGACGCAGGGATATCTGGAGCTGGCTGCAAAAACATTGTTCATACTGTCGATAGTAAAGTAGATTGTATCAAGTCAGGAGATAAGGTATTTTGGTTTGTTTCGGAGGTGGTTATGCCTAAAAGTCAAGATGCCAATAAGACGTCTGGCATTGGAGTATCCATAGCTAACGGAACATTAGGGTACAAGACAGTATACGAACATACTACGAGTCCAAAAACGTTTACTCCTGAGGAACAGGCAGCAATAGATATGCATTGCAACGTACTCGGAAATAATTACTCGTCTTTATCAATTGCTGATCGTGGATGGCTCCTCGCTAACTGCTGATCCAATGTTTACCTAGGGGCCAAGCGCAAGAACGTGAGCGGTTGGACAATAGAGAAATCGGAAAGCGCAAAAGCTAGTACTGTTAAGTCCATGCTTATCCATTTTCCAGTCTGGGTTAAATTCAAAACAGATTAGGTGTGTGATTCTGCCCTTTACTACCATACTATACGGGATGCAGTACATTGTCACTATATGTTATTTAATTAAACCAGGTAAGTGTTGTCGAAAATAAAATGAACTGTTGTTTATCGATAAATTCCTAAACTTATCAATGGGAGTATTTACGATTTGCAAATAAAGGAAATTCTCACCATTCTTTTTTCACTGCTCCCACTCTGTCAAATTCGAACAGTAAAAATATTAAAGATTGCCTTCCAATAATTAACTTGATCTTGGCTTGGTGAAAATTGGCAGCTCCGAAAATGACGAAAAGAAGAAACGGACAACAAAGAAAGGTATTTTGGTAACAATCATCATAGTCGCAGCTATTGTAGCTACAAGCTTTCTTGTGTACTTGATCCCTTGATAGACAGGCTCGGGAAATTTAACATGATTTAGTAGAACTTGTTTTCAGCAAAATAAAAAAACTGCCAAAATCAGTTGACCGTCACAGCAATACCCATGTAGCCAAAAGACTAAAATATCGCTAGTAATATCACTAGTGATATGATCTCGAATTGGATTGCAAGGGTTGGAAGTGTAATACCTAGAGGATTTTCTCGTCATTACGTTTTAGCATTACTAAAAGAACAACCTATGACGGGCAAGGAAATAATAGATAAAGCCATTTTGCAAAGTGACGGAAAGTGGAAACCGTCTCCAGGCTTAATTTATCCTATGTTGGGTAGGTTACTGGAAGAAGGACTAATAAGTGAAACAGACAGTGGGAAATATCGTATCACGTCAAAGGGATTGGAAATAGTCGATGTTGATTCAGTACGTGGTATAATGCAAAAACAACTAGATGTAATGCTTAGGGTAGGGAATGTTGGTAAATTTATGACAATGGATCTAATTGACCGAATGTCGACCTTAGGTTCTACATTAAGCTCGAACCTCGACAAGATGACCGTACAAGAGCGTGACAAGTACAAGCAATTCCTCCTCAGCGAAATAAAGAAGTTACAGGAACAAGAAAAGCTAAAAAACGAATAAAAGTAATGTGAGCAATATAATTACTAAGCGTTTAGGATTTGTGTGAAATTCAATGAAGGGTAATTATTCTGAAAGAATCGATCTCCTGGTAGCGCGAATGAAAGTAATGGAAGAAGATATCGACAAGGAAATAGAGTTGCTTAAACAATATTATTTAGAAGCTGGTAATTTAATGTCAGAATCCCAAAACTACTTCCTCAATGGCATTCAGTCCGGTCCTATAGCCAAATCGTACCTGCTTACAAGAAGGGGCATAGAAGTCATTGGGGAGGAAGTCATACCGATACCTTCATTCATTGACAGTGTAATTCGCTTTGCTAATTATCCGAAGAGGAAAATAGAGGTGTTAGTGGCCCTGGCAAAACACCTAGAAAAAATCGAGGAATCACGAACGTAACAGATAGTGAATTGCAATGTTGATAAGGAGTCTGTTGAAAATGCCTTTTTGCCAGAAGGACGTTTTTCAAAGTATTACTACCTAAAATCGGTGTTATCAATGTCACCAATTTATTAGTCTGCGTTCAAGAGTCGTTGATATCTTGATGGCCAGAGCTTATTTTACGCCCTATGGTGTAGGTCTGGGCCACGCAAGTCGTCTGGTAACGATCGCTTCACGTCTTGATCGCGACAGAGTGTCCGTAAGATTTTCATCTTATGGAGAAGCGGCGTCATATGTGCAAATGCACGGATTTAAATGTAATTCTGTCCCCGCTGTAGAACTTGCTTGGAGCGATGAGACTGGCTTCTCAACTAAGAGTAGTATAGGGAATATTCCATCTTGGTTTACTAATTTCTCCAGGCAAGTATCCCATGAAACTAGAAATTTGGTATCATTTGGTCCAGATGTGGTGGTATCCGATTCACGACTCTCGCCTCTGGTATCAGCCAAAATGTTGGGGATTCCCTCAATATCAATCCTTAATCAGGTCAAATTGTTACTATCGCCAAGACTGAGGAAATTACTTGTAGCAAGAATTTTCGAAAAAATGAACGGGGAATTCATGGGTGGGCTTTGGAACATGTCAGAAAAGGTGCTCGTACCAGATCTTCCTCCCCCATATACAATATCAGAGCATAATATTTGGGATTGCGACTCTATAAAGAAAAAACTGGAATTCGTAGGATTCACTACTTCTAGACCAAATGTCGATAAAGAAAGAGCAAATTACGCGATAAAGCATCTATCCCTAGACGCATCGAAGCCTTTGATTTTTATTCACATTAGTGGTCCTTATAAAACACGAAATTCCCTAATTTCAACTATTACAGAAGCATTAAGCAATCATGGAACTGGGATACAATACATCATTTCTGAGGGAAAACCAAATGGAAGAACAGAACCTAGAAGACTCTCCCACTCAGGTTGGTATTATGAATGGTGCCCTGTTAGAGATGAAATATTCGAAAAGTCCGATTTGATCGTAATGCGCGGAGGGCATACAGCCATCTCTCATGCTATTCAATTTGGAAAACCCATCGTCACTATACCAATTCAAAATCATGGCGAGCAGCTTGGAAATTCTGACAAAGTAGCAAAATTGGGAATTGGTATCAAATTAGATCCTCTTAGTATCAATCCCCGCAAGATAATAAGTGCAGTACAAGAAGTGTTGAGTAATAACCATTACCTAGAAAATGTCCAAAGGGTAAAAAAAGTTGCAGATAATTTTGATGGAATCGAGAATGTATTAAAAATAATTAGGTCTTATTTTTGAAAAAACGTCTTTGATAATCATCATCTATTTTATTGATACACGTTTCAATTTGAACAGCTAATCTTTCAAGGGAGCTAAAAAAATGGAAAAGAAGAAGAAAAATTTGATATACATTCCACATCATGGATGAGTTAGAAATCAATAAATTATTGATCATTGGCTGCTAATAGGGTTTGTGATTTGGATTCAATTTGGGAATAGATTGATAAACCAATAAGGACATAATATACTCAGAATAGCTATGAATGGAAATTTAAAGCCCGATTGGATAAAACAATTGTTATTCATTGGTGGGAGTCTAGGATTAAGTTTATTATTCACTTACTTTTTCGGATTTTTTGTTGGATTCATATTAAATTTGGTATTGTTTGTAGGAATAATTTTTTACATAAGGTCTAGACAGTCAAAAGCTCTAAAATCCTTTGGTTTCAGCGATGAAAGAATCGGAGGAGGATTCCTTTCTGGCAGAACCGAATTGAAATATTCATGCTTATCATGCGGCTCGGAAGTCAAAGGTGCGCGGTGTAAGAAATGTGGATCTAACATGAAAAAACCACTTTTTTGACAGTCATACTATTTCGTAAATTTAGGAGGCCTGTAGGACATTCCTTAACGACGAAGAATACCGAAAAAAAAGTTTTCATCACAGGGCTGACGTAACAAAAAAGTAGGCAAAATTTCAATTGCCAAAAAAATAGGCAACTAGAATCTCTTCGGTATTGCCAAAAAATCTATGTTCTGTATTTGCAGGAACATAAATGAAGGAGTGGGGTTTTATGTTGTATTTCTTATTGTTTATCAGAATATGGCCATCTCCTCTTATTACAAAATAAATCTCGTCAAACGGATGGGGTTCCTGAATATCTTCTTCCCGAGGTTGAAGTCTTAAAATCCCTACCTGCAAGTGTTGCAGGTTTACAAAATCAAGAAAATAATTTCCTTCGTGCTCTAGTTGTGACATTAGCGACTCTAATTCGATAATTTTCTCCACGAATCAATCACACATTATATTAAATAATTAGAATATTCAATGTTACTAGCGTAGTAGTTTCATTAGTATCCAGAATCTTAAATTGGATGAGTATTATTTACATGATATACGAAGGAATGAAAAAATAACATAGTTAAGCTCCATAACACTGTAGTCAATAATGAATCCAACGTGCTTACAACGTGTGATAAGGCCTGTTTATGACAAATTGATGTCAATCCACACTATGAAGCCTTTGACAGAATGTATTATTCAAAAATAAAATATGATTTGATTAAGAAATTCATGACATATCGTACTACAGCAGGGCTTTCAGAATTAGATTAGGGCAGCGAATTATTCAACTATCTTATGATTGCCAGTTAAGCAGTCCAGATATACTTTATCTTGCATCAAAATACGATAACTACGACTAAGGTAGCAAAGATTAGCGGCATTGTGGGAATTTGGATAGTGTTATCCTTGTTTGCCCTCAGCTTGATTTATTCACAGAATTCTTTTGCCTATACCCCTTATCTAACGCCTCCAACACGAACTGACTCCATTGGTTTTCGTGAGTGTGGAGTATTTGATTCCTGTATAGATCCGATAATCCGATTCTTTCCATTTATGCAATTTAAATGGTCATCTGAACACTTAGGAGATGCCATTCAAACTACACAATCGCCACAGAAGAATATATTCTCTGGATCAATACCATTTGAGTTACCATTTCCATAAAAAACCGGCCGAGTATATTATGTCCAGATGAGAATCCCGATTCATTCATTTATGTTGTTGTCGAAAGCCTCTAGCGTGAAAAGATAAATATTTAGATGTTTCCATGCCTATGGATCGTCTGGA
>JAKEIK010000055.1 GCA_022545895.1 Nitrososphaeraceae archaeon
GGAGGAAGATGCTAGCAGCAGTGAGAACAAGAATGAAAAAGAGTCTAGGCTGGCCTCTTCATATCAAAATTATAAATGGTCTATCTTGGGCTGGACCATTCGCTGCCATCTCAGTCTTTCATCAACTCTATCCTTATTTGATTCTCTTGGGAATAGGACTGGGGAATATGTCAACATATTTCTTAATCAAGACATATAACAGAAACAGTAACAAGGAACAACTCATAGTCGGGTTAATCGCTATCTGCAGCATTCCCATTTCAATAATTCTCGACAATACTATTTTTTCGGCAAGTTATGAGCTTGCGCTACTTTTCTCTAGGTTCTTAATAGCGATATCGTACGGCATGGGAGGTGTTTATGCTTTAATTGCAAAAGACTAAAAATGAAATTGCGATCTGTATTATGAGTGGAGGACCAGATTCTCTCTGCGTTGCAGCGTACCTTAAGAATTGCAAGAACTATGAAATTAAGACTCTGGCATTCTCTTATGGACAAAGAGCAATGCGTGAAATTAGGATAGCAGAAAAATTTTCAAAAATGCTGAATGCGGAAGAACATCAAACTATAAACATGAATTTTATGAAGAAGCTGTATGGAGATTCTAACGCCCTAACAAATGAAAACACACGGCTAACAGAAAATTTCAATCATAATATCGTTGTTCCTATAAGAAACGCAATTTTTATCACAATAGCAGCAGCATGGGCTATTAGCTGTAATGCAAAATTGATAGCCTATGGTGCACATTCTGAGGACATGCACTATCCAGACTGCAGACCAGAATTTATTAAGTCAATTGCGAAATCTTTGAATCTTGCTGAAGAAGACAGGATCAAGTTAGGGCTAAAGGAAAAAATCTCTATTTGGTCTCCCTCATTGGTGGGAATGAGTAAATCCCAGCTGCTAAAAACGGGTTATGAAATACTGGGCGATCTAGTCTTTAAATCATGGAGTTGTTATTCTAATGGCTTAAAAATTCGCGGAAAAGGAATAGTTCATTGTGGTAAATGCGAATCGTGTATAAATAGGAAAACTGCATTCAGCAATGCAGGTATAAAGGATAAAACATTTTATGCAAATAACAGAAAATAGGGTAAGAATTAGTGAAATATTTACTAGTATAGAAGGGGAGGGCATCTTTGTTGGAACAAAGACGATGTTTGTCCGACTCGCCGGCTGTCATTTAAAGTGCCGCTGGTGTGATACTGGCTACGCCTTGCCCTTCAATAGTGGAAAGGAATACTCTATAGAAGAGGCCAAAGAGTTGATAGATAGCCAGATACAACCTTTTACATACAAGGTTAACTTTACGGGCGGGGAACCATTACTTCAGTACGAAGCCCTTATACCTATTGCTGACTTTGTCAAGAATAGAAAAGGATTAAAAACATATATCGAATCATCATGCTTTGATTCTTTCCGATTTTCAAAAGTACTTGAATATTTCGATATTTGCAAGATCGAGTTTAAGACTCCAGACTCAGGCGTGACAGAAGAGATTAGTTATCAGGAATTGTTACTCAACGAGTTTAAATGCTTAGAATTAGCAAAAGAACACAATAAAACTACTTATATAAAGGTGGTCATCACTAATTCAACGGAAATCGCTATCTTCAAAGTCTTGGTCAATAATATTTTTGCCAAAATCGAACCCTCGAATATATCTGGATTTGTGATTCAACCCAGTTATGGTATAGATGAGCCCAAATTGGAAAAATTATTGAATTTCTATGATATCGTGTATCCTTTATATCCCGAGGTAAGAATTATACCTCAGCTACATAAACAAATAGGTGCTAGATAGGCAAATCATAGATAGATATGAAAGAAGATGGATAAAACATCGATTAGAAAGAAAAAAATTGAAAAATTAATCAGACAGGTATTAATAGAATTAGGTGAAAATCCTGATCGGGAGGGGTTGATTGGAACCCCGCGACGTATAGCAGAGATGTATGAAGAGATCTTCTCAGGCTATCATATGAATTCTGAATTGGACATCAGCTTCAATGAGGAAACAGATTCTATTATAGCTAGAGATATACAATTTTACAGTATGTGCGAGCATCACATGCTACCATTCTTTGGTAAGATCCACATCGCGTACATCCCTTCTGGTAAGGTTTTTGGTATTTCAAAGCTCGTACGTTTGGTAGAAAAATATTCTCGAAGACTTCAGATCCAGGAAAGATTGACTAAAGAAATTGCAGACGAAATAATGAAAATGGATGTCAAAGGAGTTATGGTTGTGGCTGAGGGAGAGCATCTTTGTATGAAAATGCGTGGAGTTAGGAATAATGGCATAATAACGACAGTTGCGAACAGGGGGATAGTTGTCCAGAATGAAGCGCGGGAGCATCTACTGGCCTTGATTTATAACTCTAAATCACAAACGCGTGGAATATAATTTAATCAATACCGCTGTAAATCTTGAACTGTAACAAATCATTGTTCTGAATATCTAATTTGGCTCGGATTCTGGCGACTCCAGGTCTCTCCGAGTATGGAACGCATGACTAACTTGAATTAATGTTTATAATAGGACGTATTAAAATTACCATATTTTGGTACTATTTACGTGGCTCACATGTGTATTTTCTAAGATAGCAATTTCATGATAAGGCTTATAAAAAAGGAATATTCCTATAGGTAAGAAGAATGGCTAGTACCATATTCAGACTACAGTCACATAAATTTAGTTCTGATAATATACAAACGACACTAGTTTGTTCTAAATGTGACGAGGTTTTCTCCAAGGAATTTCCATTGGACCTAGAAGGTCAAACAATTGAATTCAAGTGTCCTGTCTGTGGTGCTCCAGGTGAAACAGATCTACCCTACAAAAGCGCAGAGGAGAGGGAAGAATTTGAGGAGGACTTTGAAGAGGTCGAAGAGGAAGAAGGCGGAGAAGAATTTGAAGAAGAATACTGATCAAATTCATTGAGAAATTTTCTCTCTCTTAATGCAAGGACTATGGCTAGTCGGAGAATCTGTGTTAAAATCGCCTCTTATACAGATTAAATAAGTCTTGAATATTGTGTGGGTTCGTGGTTTAGCTAGGCGAAATAGTTAATTTGATTTTGAACCTAGTTTCCCAAGTTGTGCAAGAAGTGCTGCTAATTGAATTTCTGGATGAGCTCCAGTTGTTAACCTGTGGTCATACTCCGCCATTAATGCAGCAAACTCTTCAGGATGATTCAGCTTCATAGAGTACCCTATCTGGTTGGCGTATTTTAAGAAATCAAATTCGGACATCCCGTATACCATTGTAAGTTCAAGTAATTTTATTCTCGCTTCGTTAAATTTCCCCGCAATTGCTAATTTAATAACGTCTGCTACTTTCGCTTTCCCAGAAAGACCTAATGAGGTTTGCACTGTGTTTGTAGAAACAGACCCCATTACGGCGGCACCCTGAAGAACATTGATCGAGTGACGCATATCGCCCTGTGTCGATTCTAAAATACTAGCGATAGCCTTCTCTTCGTATTTTACTCCCTCTTTCTTGCATAACAGCTTTAGATACTCTTCTACGTCTTCCGCTGTGATTCTTTTGAAACGGTATACGACACACCGGCTCTGAATCGGATCTATTATCTGAGAGAGATAATTGCAAATTATGATGAATCGGGTGGTTTTAGAGCTATCTTCTATGATTCTTCGTAAGGCTGTTTGAGCCTCGGAGGTCATTTCATCGGCCTCGTCCAGTATTATTAGTCTAAATAGCTTGTCATTTTTATTGC
The DNA here is from genome assembly GCA_022545895.1 of Nitrososphaeraceae archaeon. Lineage (GTDB taxonomy): Archaea > Thermoproteota > Nitrososphaeria > Nitrososphaerales > Nitrososphaeraceae > TA-21. Next base: position 3,744 of record JAKEIK010000055.1, read on the forward strand.
CTAAGTCCAGCTTAATAACCCCCGCAAATTCCTTTACTCTTTCTCTCACCATTTTTATACCTCTCTCATCGGAAGCATTGAGTTCTAGCGTATCCTCTCTCCAATTTTCACCAAGTAACTCTCTTGCTAAACATAAACCCGTGGTAGTTTTGCCAACTCCGGCTGGACCAGCAAATAACAAATGTGGCATCTCTTTAGGTTTTTTCGCCAAATTCTTCAGGCTATTGATTATCTCTTTTTGATTGACAATATCATCTAATTTCTTGGGTCGATACTTTTCTACCCACATCAAGTTTGACAAATTCTGACTCTCGGACGTCATAAGACAAATGATATTCTTAATCACAATATATATTCAGTTCTCAATGTACCTTTTCTGATTCACAAACAAGAAAATTGCGTGAGTTTTGAAAATGTACGGAATTATTATGGAAAATATTTAGAATGCCACCTTGGCGTATTCATGTATACTTGAAGCTTAAAAATAATTGTCCTGCCAAAAGATATAACAGATTACAAAGCTTTATACCTCAAGATGGTAACCGATAGACTTACCTCGAGTATATTTGAGGATATTCATTCTATCTACGATCTTGCTTACCTAATGGAAGAAGTGAGAATAATGTACAAACGGGATGTAAAAGTATCAATTGACAACATACAAATAGATGCTAAAGAGGGAGACATCTCATCTATACGACGATGGATAGCTAAAATATTGTCACAGCATAAGCTAGTTGAAATACAGGACAGCGAGATATCAAGTTATGTTTCACGTGCTCTTAATCGGGAAAGGATAGCAAGGCCACATGACTTGTCTAAAATAGACATTGATTTTTACGTAAGAGTAGATGATTATCTCAGTGGTTTGAAAGAAAGGGATAGAGAAAATCTTATGATCTCACTTAATTCATTTGTCGCAGCCAGACTAGAGAAAATAGTTAAACTTGCAGCTGCTTCTCCACTCGCTGCGGAAATGGAAGAAAAATTATCGGCCGAAGAAAGCCTCTTATACGCCCTAGTCCATGATTCTACCAGTTTATTTAAACAACAAGTGCTAAGGAAAAATGGCTGAACAACAAACTACCGCCGCCCTATCTAATCAGCTTGAATTATTTCTGAGAGGGTTCAAAGATAAAGATGATAATTACAAATATTTTGATCGTATTAATCACATGATGGCCTCAAATTCTACCTCCCTTATTGCAGATTATATTGATCTCGATGTTGCAAATCCCGAGATTGCAAAGCTAATAACTTACAGACCCGATGAGACGCTGGAAGCATTCAATGAAGCAGTAGTTTCTATTCTTAGAGAAATTCATTTTGATTATGCAGAAGAAATTAAGGAGAAAATAAAGGTTAGGATTGGAAATTACACGGTTCAGAAGGGTCTTAGAGACATAAATGCCGAAGTAATAGATAAGCTGATTGGAGTCTCTGGCATGGTGGTAAGATCTTCCGAAGTCAAGCCACTTGCAAAAAAGATTGGATATCGCTGTCTAAATTGCGATGCAATCAACGAGGCACAGCTTAAGGGACTTTCGTTGAGAAAACCTACCAAATGTATAAACTGTTCGGAAAAAGAGCTTGAAATGGATCCTGAAAATAGTATATTTACTGATTTTCAGCTTGTTAGACTTCAAGAATTACCCGAGGATCTGCCAGCAGGTCAACTCCCTCATTATGTAGAAGTTACAGTTATGGATGATCTTGTTGATCGCTGTCGTCCTGGCGATAGGGTATTGTTGACCGGTATTGTAAGAATCGAACATGAGCAGATTGCTCCACAAGCAAAAACGAATTTGTTCAGGTTGCGCATGGAAGGAAATAATATAGAATACCTAGGTGGTCTTGCTGGAACTAAAGACACAAGAACTCTTGAAAGAATGGCCATTAGTGGTGAAGATGAAAAACAGATCTTTGCTATCGCAGGCAAACCTGATGCCTACGATAAATTAATTGCGTCATTTGCTCCACATATCTATGGACATGAAATAATAAAGGAAGCCATACTATTACTGATAGTCGGTTCAGTCACTAAGAAACTGGATGACGGCTCGACCCGTAGAGGAGATATTAACATCTTCCTTGTAGGAGACCCAGGTACAGCAAAATCTGAGATGCTAAAATACGCGGCGAAGATAGCCCCTAGAGGTCTTTATACCTCTGGGAGGGGAACAACAGCTGCAGGTCTTACCGCAGCCGTAATACGTGATAAGTCTGGTATAATGATGCTTGAAGCCGGTGCAGTAGTTTTGGGAGATCAAGGTTTGGTATGCATTGACGAATTTGACAAAATAAAACCAGAAGATAGATCATCATTGCATGAGGTAATGGAACAGCAAACGTGTTCTGTTGCTAAAGGTGGTATAGTAGCTACATTGAATGCAAGAACCTCAATATTATCAGCTGCTAATCCAATGTATGGAAAGTATGATGTGTTTAAGAATATTACTGAAAATGTGAATCTGCCTATACCACTACTAACAAGGTTTGACCTAATATACGTAATTAGAGATACACCCGAAAGAGAAAAAGATAGTCGTATTGCTGGTCACATCCTTGAAATTCATAGAGATGTGGAACATGCTGCACAACCAGCAATTGAAATGGACTTATTTAGAAAATATCTCGCTTATGCCAAACAGATTGAACCGAAATTGACCATCGAAGTGATCAATGCATTAAGAGACTACTATATGAAGATGAGAAACGTCGACTCTGAAGGAATGATAACTGTTACTCCTCGTCAGTTGGAAGGACTGATAAGGCTAGCAACGGCAAGGGCAAGATTATTACTTCAAGATAACGTTAAAATTGAGGATGCCGAACGGGCTATATATTTAGTTCAACGAATGTTGGAAACAGCCGGAGTAGACGTAAATACGGGAAAAGTCGACCTTGGCGTATTACATGGAAAGCCTCATAGTGAAATCTCAAAGCTCAAGCTGTTCATGGAAGTATTCAACGGCATTTCCGGTCAAGACAAGAATGACGTTGAAGAGAAGAACTTCATTAACGAACTCGTCAAAACTGGTAAGTTTTCTGAAGATGAGGCAAGGACATACATTAAGAAAGCTATGCAGAACGGCCAAATATATGAAAGAAGATCCGGATTCTATGCTAAGGCATAGAAGAGATCTGTTGACAATACTCACATTTTTTACTTCACCTTTGCCTAATATTTGAAAGCGTTTTCAAATTTCTCATAATACATTCTTATGTAATTTTCAATTGTACGTCTTTAGAATAGAATCTAACTATTTGTCTATTGTATTCTTCGATAACGTTCTATTGCATTGTAGATATACATGTTACTACATGTAAGTTCGTTGAATTTAGTATTTCATAAATCTCGTCATTACCTTCAAGCACTGGTTAAGCAGAATAGTTGTCCGGCATCATCTATGAAATTATTCGGTCAGCCTTTAATAGTTAGAAGCGTTACAATGGCACAACAAGTTTATGGGATACGCAAGGTGATGATCCCCTCAGAATTTTCTGATGCCATTCAGTTGGTTCAACAGAATTTCCCATCTATAGATGTGGAAGAATTTTGTGAAGAAGATTATAATAAATCTAACGTATCCATTAAGGGAAACGAAAACTTGGAAATACCACTTAACACATTGATACACTACTCGAAAAGAACCAATGCATTATCAATAGAGACAATAATGTATCCTTGGGATTTTTTGGCGACAGTCCAAAAAATTCTCTATGATGAGGTTACAGAGCAAGTGATATCCTCGACAGCATCAATAGCCGAAACAAGCATAATAAAAGGACCATGCATAATAGAGGACGGTGTTTGCGTAGATGATTTCTGCAAGATCATAGGACCAGCTTATTTAAGCAAAGATAGTTTCATAGGAATGAGTTCCTTAGTTAGAAATTGCGTACTAGGAAATAAAACTAAAATAGGATTTAATTGTGAAATAGGAAGGACATATTTTGGCGGGAATTCTAAAATCTCTCACCAAAATGTGATATTAGATAGTGTCATAGGTGAAAATGTTTGGTTCGGAGGATATTCAGGAACTGCAAATGTGTTACTTACAAGAGGTAACATTAAATATGCCGTAGGAAAGGATCTTGTAGATACTGGAACGGATCATTTTGGAGCAGTAGTTGGTAACAATTGTGCCGTAGGAGCCTCTGTAATCATTTTACCCGGGAGACAAGTCCCATCAGACTCTTTTATCCAGGCTGGAACTATATTTGGAACAGCCGAGAAAAAATCTTGATCTGCACGTTGCAAGGGACAGCCACGACCATGACACCATTTCAAATGATGCGAGTGGTTTGCCCTCGTAACAGGTAGTTTACAACTGCATGGATTGTTGATAAGTCTTAGACCTAGAAGGGAAAATCAATTTTTGTTAATGCGTCTGAAACTATTATTTGACCATTTAAGTTTACTACTCACACACTACGAATTGGAGAAGAAAGTTGCCGTATAAAAGCCAAATACATTGGCAGATTTGTAAATAATCTTAGTATTGACGATTATTAGATAAAAATAGATCCAGATTAAAGAAGAAATGATGGTCACGCATAAATATTTAGCAACTGACTATGAACTGATTCGAATGAAATACAGAAGCAGAACAGATATAGTTGGCTTGATCCTGGAAGGGGCTAACGGCGGAGCATCCAAAACGAAAATTATGTACAAAGCATTTCTATCTTACGCCCAACTGAGAGAGTATCTTGCCATGCTGCTGGAAAATGGATTAATAGAATACGAAGAAGGTAGACAGACTTATAGGACGACAGAAAAGGGTATACGACTATTACAGATTTACAATCATATGAGCGACGAACTCGTTATCTCCAACAAATAGAGTTCCAGATAAAAACAGTACTGAATTGCTCGCTGAATTCGTTGCGAGTCAAGAATAACTTTTAAACTTTTGGTATAGAACTCGAAATAAAGCTATTTCTTATTCCAGAGTCATAACATTATTCTCTTTTAACAGTTTGATCATGTCATGGTAAAAATATGAGAACTTCTATTAAAATGGGCACATGCGATCTCAACTTAGGGACCTTCTCGGCTTATTAGGTTATTCATCACTTTATCCCCCTCAGGAACATGCTGTGTCAAAAGGATTAATGGATGGAAAGAATATGCTAATTACAACACCTACAGCAAGTGGGAAGACGCTCATGGGATTAATGGGTGCTATAAGAGCATTAGAGGGAGGGAAAAAGGTAATTTACCTTACACCATTAAGAGCACTGGCAGCTGAAAAATTCATAGATTTCAAAACTCTGCAGAGAATGCAATTTAACGATCGTAGGAAAATACGTGTAGGCATTTCAACTGGTGATTTTGATTCTTCTGGATCCGAATTAGAGGATATGGATATCGTGATACTGACAAATGAAAAACTGGATTCAATTATGCGTCATGGAATAAATTGGCTGGATAGGGTTGGAGTATTTATTATCGACGAAGTTCATCTTCTAGGAGACCGCGAACGGGGGCCTACTCTTGAAATTATGTTGACAAAGATAAAAGAGAGATATCCGAAGGCGCAAATAATTGCTCTGAGTGCCACCATCTCAAATTCAGATGAAGTTGGCAGATGGTTGGGATGCGAAATTATTGAAAGTGAGTGGAGGCCAACCAGATTGGTAGAAGGAATATATGACTATGGTAAAGTTCGGATGAATGACGACGTTACTTTTGAAATCGAACGAAGTGGAAGTTCAAGCTCGCCCCCGATAGATCTGGCACTCCAGTCTGTGAAGGATGGTGGGCAAGCCCTTATTTTCACAGAAACAAGAAGGCGTGCCGTATCTCTTGCCGGTAAGGCAGCCGAACAAATCTCGAAATTATTTAACGAATCCTCAAAGAACCTAGCGAAACGAACTGCATTACAAATACGAGATAGTGCAGATGCTGAGATTAACAAGACACTTTCAGCGCTAGTTGCAAAGGGAGTGGCATTTCATCACGCTGGATTGGGACCTAGAGATAGACAAATTGTAGAGGATGCGTTTAGGACGGGTGTTATAAAACTTGTTACCGCAACACCTACGCTAGGGGCAGGGGTGAACTTACCAGCGAGAAGAGTGATAATTGCAAGTATTTTTCGGTATGATCAAAATTACGGGGGAAATGTTCCTATTAGCATCTTGGAATACAAACAGCTGTGCGGCCGTGCGGGAAGGCCAGCATATGATAAATTTGGAGAGTCCATACTTATTACCGATTCAAGAATCGACTCATCAGAGGTTTACGATCATTACGTATTGGGCAGTCCCGAACCACTTCAATCTCACTTGATGAACGAGAGGTCTTTGAGAATACATTTGTTAGGTACCATCGCTACAACACTAAAAATTAACAAATCCCGACTGTATGAATTATTCAATAATACCTTTTTTGCTCAACAACATGATCAAACGAGTATTAATTCGAAGCTTGACTCTGTATTAGAATACCTAGAACAGGAAGGCTTAATCATCTTAAAAAGTGATCATTTGACTGCTACTAAGTTCGGTAAGAGAACGGCACTTCTTTATATTGATCCACAGACAGCAGTGCAATTTAGAAAAAATATAAAATCAGTAGAAGTTTTTTATTCAGACAATATAGGTCACATCTTGAAATGGATCGTTGAATCAAACGACTTTTATCCAAAATTGTCATTGAGAATCAAGGATATCCAACATGTAAGCACCCTTTTTACCTCGGATGAGTGGAATCTGTATCAATATTTTATTGAAAGTTCTAACTCAAGAAGTCTGGTAGCACTCCTAAAATGGGTGAATGAAGCAAGCGACACAATACTATCTGGTAATATCGGAGTAGAGCCGGGTGATATGTACAGAATGGTCGAAACTGCTGAATGGTTGCTCTATAGTTTAGGTGAAATTGCTAGGATTATTGGACGAATAGACATTGTACATGAAATCAATATACTCAAACTAAGAGTAAAGTATGGGATAAAAACAGAGTTAATTCCTCTTATTCAATTTGAAGGAGTTGGAAGAATAAGAGCAAGAGCATTATATAATAGGGGCATCGTAAATGCCGAAAAACTTGCAGAAACTTCAGAATCCAAGTTAGCAGCTATTTCAAAAGTTGGCCCTGTACTTGCTAGAAAACTAAAGCACCAGGTAAATCGACACAAATAATAGTTCTATTTCACTACACTACATTTCTAAATAAGGTCTGACAAATTTCTTTGCATTTTAAAGTGTATGGTATGGCCCGACAGCTTTTTGGTCCTTGGTAGGGTATTTCCAGAGTAAATGATAATGACCAATGAATCTAATTGACTCTATGGAGTGGTCCAATTTGTCTGAAAAAATTTATGACATTCATTGCTGCCATTTCTGCCATTCTAGATCGTGTTTCCTGGGTGGCACTACCTAGATGCGGTAACAATACAGCGTTTGATGTCTTTAATAGTGGACTTTCTCTAGAAACAGGCTCTTCCTCATATACATCCAATCCAGCACCTGCAATCAACCCTTTATTCAGAGCACGAACTAAATCTTTCTCCTTAACCACCTTCCCTCTGGCAGTATTGATTAGAAATGCAGTGTTCTTCATCTTCTTCAATTCATCAAATGAAATCATGTGATAAGTATCCTTGTTCAGGTCAACATGTATCGATATAAAATCACTTCTCCGGAGTAATTCATGAAAGTCAACATAGCGTAACCCAAATTTCGATTCAAGTTCGTACCTTCGAGTTCTATTATGATATATTACATCCATCTCGAAACCTTTTGCACGTCTTGCAACCTTCGTACCTATATTACCAAGACCAATTATTCCCAAAACTTTGCCATAAACATCGGTACCTAGAAATAGATCAGGCGTCCACCCAAATTTCCATTTGGCATTCTTGACATAGTAATCACCTTTGACAACATTTCTTGAAACCGCAAAAATTAATGCAAATGTCAAATCAGCTGTCGTTTCTGATAAAATGTCTGGCGTATTGGTAACAACAATCTCCTTATTTGTGGCTGCTTCTAAATCAACATGATCATATCCAGCACTATAACAGCTAATTAGTTTAAGTCTATTTCCTGCCGAATATATCACCTCAGAATCTATTTTATCTCCTAACATGCAAACAATCGCATCAACTTCTTTCGCTTTCTCTACCATTTGTCTTTTGGAGATAGGTATTACGCTGTCATTCATATTGATATGACAATATTTAGAAAGCAGAGTAGGACCAGGTTCCTGTAAGCTTCTAGTTACGTACACTACGGGCTTGTATAACATTCAACCTCTGGTTAGTAAAATTCTTTAACCATTAAACTTTTTGATAAAAAGGTATGGGCACAGGAAATATGTGCAGTGTAAAAATGACTACCTTTATTGTGCAACGATGACGATTATGGCGCTCACTATTATTCTAACTGCTTACCAGTATCATGTATATTGCTTCTTTACATTCAAAAATCGTATTGCCCAATTCAACCTTAGACGATCCTCTGGTATACTTTACTACACCAAATTAGATTTCTTAAAAATCAGAATGCGTCGGATAAAGTCACCGCAATTTTTGATCCGTTCGCAAATTCGCGACCTTATAAATCATATATAGATTGTTCACTAGCAGATAGGTTAGTAGGCAGATTTTAGAGAAATTACGGATAAGAAATCGGACTCCGAATCTGTTTAATTCTATAGTCAATTGCTTTGGGGATTTGATAAATAATGATCGTTATTGAGTTGCCATATTTGTTTCTAAATATATAGAAATTAATATAACTACTACAAAATCAACCGATAGTTAAATCTAACAAGCTGGTAATGATCATGATACCTTCCTATATTGCTATTTTCGTGTATGGAGCTATTGTATCTTCGATATCCTTTCTAATAATCTATTTTTTAATGCCATGGTACATTCGTTACTTGATCAAGAAAGGTAATGTTGTACTTGATTATCATAAGGCCAAAAGACCAGCTGTCCCAAGACCGGCCGGTCCAATACTATTCACAGGGATAGCAATTAGCGAAATTATACTCTATCTTCTAGTCCATGATATCAGGATACTAGCTGTTCTGGCCACGACTGCGATCTCATTTATCATAGGGTACATTGATGACGTTAGAATCATGCCAGGGTGGTTCAAGCCCGTTGCCTTGATTTTTGCCGGAATACCAATAATAATACTTGGCGCACATGGAGATCACCTTAATCTGATATTCGGTGATGCTTTTATTCCTATCCTGTATCTGCCGCTCATTTTAGCCATCATTCCTATTGCGGGTAACACAATAAATTCAATTGATGTTCTAAATGGTGCTGCAACAGGATTTATTATCATCACTGCTCTTCCATTGTTGCTTAGTGTAGCAATATTTGGTGATAATAACATTCTACTCGCTGGTCTACCGATGTTATTTGGTACTATTGCGATGTATATGTTTCACAAATTTCCTAGCAAAATTTTCCCTGGCGACTCTGGCACTTTACTTCTAGGTGCTATGTATGGGGCACTTGCAATAGCCGGAAACTCAGAAATAATCGGAGCGATAGCGCTCCTTCCAGCGGTTATGAATTCGTTTTTGTTCCTGTCTAGTGTTAAAAAAATAGTCGAACACAGGAATCTTAAGAGTAGACCAACTGTATTAACCGATGATTTCAAAATAAAGGCTTCGAAAGAAAAAACTGCACCATCTACTTTGGTACGCCTCCTGGTAGCAAAAGGACCGTTATCAGAGGCAGAAATAGTTAATAGAATCTTCATTTTAGCTATTTTCTCTTCAGTATTAGCATTCGTATCTATTATCATGCAATATTATTTTACAAAGTGGTAATCCCGTAATGATTCAGAGCTTTTTGAGATACATGCGGCATAGTCCTTGGAACTTTGTAACTATGCCGTAATAACCGTTAACAATCCGAGCTTGTTCAACATTTATCCTGAGTCACGGAAATCATTATAGTAGATATCATCATGGAGGTAGGACATTTCAAAACCAGGGTGCCCCATCCTCATTGGCCCTTCCTGAGACAAAAAGAACTATCAAAGATTGTAATAGTTACAAGCATTATTACTAATATAAGACGGTTGCTGAAATGAATTGAATATACTTGATCATTCCGGCAGAAGTGGATACATATGTGGCATTTTTAGAGGATCAAAGGCACCAGTAAAACTCGTGTGAGTGTTGCAGAAGATTATGATGTGATGGTCAAAGATTTGAAAAGGCACAGAACAGAAGGAAGAGGCAAAATAAAAGGTTGCATAGTCTGGGCAATGAAAAGTGTGGAATGGAAATTCAACGATTGAAATCTTGTCTTGAAAGATGCCAATTAGTAAAACTGATGAAAAATTTGCTGAAGATTTGACAAAGGAATTTCATCTATAATGGTTTGCAAGGGATATTTTTTAGACATAAATCAATAAAACCAATTGGACGTGGTAGATATGCTGCTGGCCTAAAGCGATGCCAGGTATATAATATCTTTATCAAATGGGAAGGTTTTTTTGGCACGACGTTCTAGACAAGAGATTTTTCAGAACACTAATTAAATAAATTAATAACTCCACAAATCATAAAATGGTATTCTACTTATGAAACTCCTGGGATTGTTTGGCATGATCTTTTTAATGTGGGTCATGATAAATACGGTTTCATTATTTTTGATTGTGGTAGTTGCGCCATTGCATATTTCTATTTTTCACAATTTCACAGATCGATTTATTACTTCTGCAGTCCAGGCAGTACTAGCAATAGGAATAGTCATAATATTGATAATAGTGTTAAGCAAAATGAAAAGCCTGTACCTAAAGCGTACCATTGATATTACATGACGTGAATGAGCTCAATCGTGCCACCGTATCTAAATTTGATATGCTCCTAATTAATGAATAGCCAGAAAGGGTTTACTCTTCCGCACTAAAAGTCCGTGATGGACCACATTGTAAAATGATGAAACCCGACTGTATAACTGGGCTTACTCCATTATTGCTATAGTCCTGCGTTCGAGTATGAATAATATTGCATCCGATATGATTTCTTTTGTTATTAATCCAAAGTCCCAAGCATCAATGAACCCTCTGAATTCTTGTTCTAGTGTCTTTGCAGTATCTTGAAATCTAATCATCTTTTGTGGAGTATCTGGAGTTGAATATCCCTTTGCTACCATGACCGGGCACCTTTGATCCTTAGCAAATGGTTGAGGAATATACCAGGCATCCTTTGCGAATTCATACCCGCCTGACCTTATGGTAGTGTACATTCTCATTAACTCATCATTAGTAAGTTTCTTCAAATCCTTGAACCAGGATTCATCATTATGTTTAGCTATCATACGAGCCGGCAAAGTACTTTCGCTCTCAAATTGCAAGTGTACAACCCAATAGAGATATCTCATTTTAAAAACATTTTCAATCTAACCATGCCTTGATAACGTTAGAGTATGGATGTGAGAGGTCTACAATTTCGCGACCTTCATGAGATCGCCAGCTCTTATTTCCATTCCATACCTATCTTCTTGCCCTTTCATATGATTATATAACCTGAGTAATTCAAAGGCATTCTTGAAGAAACTAAACCGTCCACTAATCTTCCTCTGAATGAATTTGAACACGAGTGAATATATTTCGAATTTTTTCAATACGGACCTCCGATACTGACTAAGATTTTCCAGATTCTGAATGAATAATTCAGCACACCACGTGGAAGGAATAATGCCTTCTCCAAGTAAGGGATACACCGTGCCTATGGATTCACCAACACCGATGGTTTTTCGACCATCTGTGAATGGTTCGGAATTTTTTGGAGGACTAATTCTAACAGGACGGCCCACTTTTTTTATAATCTGCCCCTTATATCGATGAAGAAATTTCTCAACGAACCGATTATTATTTTTCCGCTGGTAGTCGCCGGCACCAATATGTGCGTACCCGTTGCCTAAGGGGAAATACCAAAAATAGCCTGCCATAGAAGGAAAAGCTTTTAGATAAAAATCATCAAATGGCGTTTTTCCGCTTTCATATTTCATCTTGTATTGTACACAAGGTATCCACGTCTCGTTTGACGGCTTAGGTAGATAATCCCGATGAAAACCAGTGGAATCAACGATAAGATCAAAATTATCTTCGAGATCCTTCTTGTTTGGAACCTTGCCAAAACGAATATCGGTTCCTCTTATCATATCTTGGATTACTTTAAGTTTATCATAACTTACCATTCCCTTTAATCTGAGATCAATGCTCTCTGCTGCACAAAAATTCTCATCCTTGCCTATATCAACCGTCATATTTTCGCCTTGATGTAAAATATAATCGTCAAAATTCAACCCACATTTTGCAATAAGGCCTGACATTGTATTCTCAGAAGTAGCCCAAGCACAAACAGCATCATGAGTTTTGTCCGACATCCTTTCAAATCCTACCACATGATTATCATGATCATCACCGAGCCTGTTCATTAGATATGCTCCGGCAACTCCAATGCCTACAACTGCTATCTTCATATGGTAACGGAAACTGTACTGGTTTTAGCTAGATAAAAAGCTTGATGCGTTTACAACTATCATAGTTCCAACAATTTCAATGCCCATTGATTTATAGATGGATAAGTGCAATCGGGTACGATCAATGTCCAAAATGAATATGCCGGGATCAGTTAGAGCAGGGTTGTTTCTTCTTGTCCTAGGAGCAATATGTGTGGGAATAGGCACATATATCGATAAAGCCGCATTGTCCCTGTATGGATTCATAATTGCTGTGGGAGGATTTTTGCTTTACTTTTTATCCACGATTCTTGCAAGAAGAAGGTCTAAAAGGAAAAATGTCACAAATTGAAAGTATAACTCTTGAGCTTGGGGTCTAGGTCGATGATCTTAAGCTTACCCAAATAAGAAGATATTCAAGCAAATTTATAAATTGCACTAAATACCGTAGATTGGATATAAGTTTGAAGGGTACTGATTTTGTCGATGAGGATAACATAGAAGAACTTGAGCAAGCATCTGAAGATAGTGAAACTTCGCCAGAACCGCTTACAGAAAGTAATTCCAATATCCACCACGACTCTCAAGTGCAGGCCCACACTGAAATACCCATTTCAGATTCAAAGTTTTTTGCGATACGAACAACAGGTGGTCAAGAACATGTTGTTGTAAATATGGCTCAAAATAAAATAAACTCAAAGAAAATCCCTGTCCGGTCTATATTACTACTTGATAGTTTCAAAGGCTACATAATAATCGAAGCTCCAGATTCAAATATTGCCTATGAGGCATTGGCTGGCATTCGTCATGTAAAAGGGCAAATTCGCGGAGAACTCCCTTACAAGGACATAGAGGGGTATCTGGTCAAACGACCAGTAGTCACCGAATTAAATATAGATGATACTGTAGAAGTTATCGCAGGTCCATTCAAGTCTATGAAAGCAAAGATTACACGAGTCGATTACGAAAAACAAGAGGCAACAGTATTACTATTGGACTCCCCTTATCAGATACCTGTAACTGTGGATGCAAACTATTTGAAAAAAATAGCACAATAAACAAATTCATTCGCCTATGTGTAATAAATTTCGGGATTCCACATTGCATTGAAGTAGAATTTCAATCTCTCCATTTCTTGTTCCATAAAACGAACTATTAAATTAAAGGAGGGTATCAACTATGAAGATTATTCTACAATGGGCGAAAAGAAATCCATTTCTGCACTAGTTAGTGGGGGAGAAGCAAGCGCAGGACCACCTCTGGGTCCTGCATTGGGTCCAATGGGCATAAACGTATTGCAGGTAGTAAATACAATAAACGAAAAAACAATGGATTTTCACGGCATGAAAGTACCAGTAAGAGTGGAAGTAGATCCAGAAACCAAGAAATTTACCGTTGAAGTGGGAATTCCTCCGACAACGGCATTGATCGCAAAGGAGGCTAATATCACTAAGGGGTCGGGTACTGCAGGCAAAGATTACGTCGGGAATATAACAATGGAAGGCATAGTCAAGGTAGCGAGGATGAAAATGGATGTATCTTATGGTAATGACGTCAGGTCGGTAGCAAAAGAAATAATTGGCTCTTGTGTAAGTAACGGAATAAAAATAGACGATAAACCTGCAAAAGAGATCTATTCTGATCTTTCAAGTGGAAAATATGACCACCTATTTTCGTGACTTCATCCAAATATTAACTTCTATCCCGAGTTAGACAAGTTCCAATAGTAAGTTTAAAATACCTAAACTTTACATTTATTTTCGAAAATTTAGGAGAAAAGTGAAAAATGTCAATACAACAAGGTTCTGCTGGCGGTGTACCAGTATTAATATTAAAGGAAGGTGCGACCCAAACTAAAGGTCGAGATGCACAGAAAAATAATATTACCGCTGCAAAATTGATCGCAGAGGTAGTAGCGAGCTCCTTAGGTCCTCGTGGAATGGATAAGATGTTAGTGGATAGCCTAGGAGATGTGACGATAACAAATGACGGGGCAACAATCCTCAAAGAAATTGATGTTCAGCATCCGGCTGCCAAAATGATGGTTGAGATAAGCAAGGCAACTGATAATGAGGTAGGAGACGGTACGACATCAGTGGTGGTTCTCGCTGGGGCATTGATAGAAAAGGCTGAAGAATTGATTAGTAAAGATGTTCATCCAACCATAATAGTTGACGGTTATAGAAAAAGTGCGATCAAAGCGATTGAAATACTTAGCAACCTTGCGCAAAAGATAGACGGTGGAGACAAATCCCAATTAGTTAGGATTGCAAGGACTTCAATGCAAACAAAGCTTGTCTCAAAAGAGTCGAATGAGCTTGCCGAATTAGTGGTTAATGCAGCTATTCAGGTATCGGAAAAATTTGACAGTAAATATAAGGTCGACATTGAGGATGTTAAAGTAGAAAAGAAAGCTGGAGGCTCATTGAGGGATACAAAGTTAATTAAAGGAATTGTATTGGACAAGGAAGTTGTCCATGGTGGAATGCCAAAGAGGGTCGAAAAAGCAAAAATTGCTCTGATAAATTCTGCCTTAGAAATAGAAAAAACTGAGTTCGATGCAAAGATTAACATAAGTTCACCTGATCAAATGAAGATGTTTCTGGAAGAAGAGAACAAGATGCTGATGACAATGGTAGATAAAATTAACAAATCAGGCGCTAACGTGGTTATATGTCAAAAAGGAATAGATGACATAGCACAGCACTATATGGCTAAGGCCAACATTTTAGCCGTTCGTAGGGTTAAAGAAAGTGATATGACAAAACTCTCGAGAGCAACAGGTGCGCGTATAGTCAGTAATCTTGATGACCTAAGTTCTAAGGATTTGGGTTTGGCTGACCTGGTTGAAGAAAGAAAGGTTGAAACCGATAAATGGGTCTTCGTGGAAGGTTGTCGACATCCGAAATCCGTGACAATCCTAATCAGAGGAGGTTCACAGAGAGTTGTAGATGAAGCTGAGCGGTCTATTCATGATGCACTGATGGTTACTAAGGATGTGTTAGAAAGACCTGCCATAGTCGCAGGGGGAGGCTCTCCAGAATCATATACAGCAGGGAAACTAAGAGAATGGTCGAATAGCTTATCAGGCAGGGAACAGTTAGCAGCGGAAAAGTTTGCTGAATCGCTCGAGGTAATTCCACTCCGCTTGGCAGAGAATGCGGGAATGGACCCAATCGACACCCTAACAGAATTACGTTCGAAGCAGCTGAAGGGTTCAAAATGGAGCGGCATAGATGTTAGAAATGGAAAAGTAACAGATATGTCGAAGCTAGATATAGTTGAACCGCTTAGCGTAAAAGAACAAATAATCAAGTCAGCCACGGAGGTTGCATCCATGATCTTAAGGATCGATGATGTAATTGCGTCAAGCAAATCTGGTGGCCCACCTGGTGGTGGAGGAATGCCTCCAGGCGGCATGGGTGACATGTGACAAGAATTCAAGAATGACGCAAAATCGGATTCGAGCAGTTCTTCATTTACTATGAAGAATTTTTAATTTTTTATTATTAACCACCAACTTTTTAATTATACCTGATTTATAACGGAAGCCAAGTTCAATGCTTTTACCGAGTTCTAAGAACATGATACTCAAGATGTAACTAATACGAACTGACAGCAGCAGTTTTTGAAAGCAAATGAGACACACTGTTTCCATTATGAGATAATAAAATCTTCCAAATTTCATTGTCATTATCTCGCATCTTCCCCATCGTGAGGGTTTTGCGGGATCCATTTTAGAGAGGACTCGTCATAAACACAATCAACTCTTTCTGTTTTTACTAGTGAGTTCGCAATTTGAATGGGAAGTGTGTCCACCAAGTATTCTATTTTCTCGAGGGCATTGTCGTATTGAGACAAACCCTTACCACTTTTGAGAGAAAAGACCACCTTGAGATTTGGGTCTGCAGACACATCACAAAAAACTAATGATACTTTTAATCCTTTATTGCCTCTTCTCCGCTTCATTTCTTTAAGGAGACCCTTAATTTTATTCCATCTATCAGCTCCTAACAATAAAAAGAATGAATCACTATAAGATACAGGGAATTGTATTTCAACAAAACTTAAATAATTCGAGTCAGAAGGCACATTTTCTTCCTGTACTGAAAATAAACTCGACAAAGTATTATATATAATTTCTATTTCGAGTGGGGATAATCCAAAGTAACGGAAAAGTGCGATGCGAGCAGGACGTTGCATAACTACTGTTTTCCTGTAACCATTGTAGAATAAAAAATTAAATCACATCCACCACTACTTTTGGTACAAGGGGCAGAGGAAATAAAGTCCTTCTGCAGGTTCGGTAGATTTTTAAGGCTATTTATGTAACCATGGCTGAACTCAGGTTTGGATTCTCCATCAATAAAAGTTACTGAGAAGAATGATAATCGTGTTGTTATTGAATTTAATAATATTCCCCGACAATACGTAAATGCACTTAGAAGATTGAGTATAAGCGAAGTTCCTACTTTTTCTATAGATGATGTTGTTATGCTTGAAAATTCTTCAGTAATGCATGACGAGGCTGTGGCACATCGATTAGGACTAATACCACTACGAACAGACCTGCACAGATTTGTAATGCCACACTTGTGCGAATGTAAAAGTACGCTTGGATGCTCCCGTTGTAGGGTGTTGTTGGTACTTGATTCAGAAGCTAACGACAAAACAAAAGTTGTTGGCTCAGGGGAGTTGATTTCGGAGGATGATGTCGTAAAGCCCATAACTAAAGAAATTCCTATAATAGTCTTGGCGCCAGGACAAAAACTCAAGTTTGAAGCTTACGCAAGGTTGGGAGTCGGAAAGGATCATGCGAAATGGCAGCCAACATCAGCAGCGGTAGTTAAAGATGGAAAAGATGAGACCCAATCTGTACTTATGATTGAAACAACGGGATCTTTAACGGCCGAAGAAACGGTAATGGCTGCAATAGAACTGCTTGCATCAAAGATAAAAGAGTTTAATAATTTAATTCAGTCGGTTGGTATTAAAAATAAAGTCTAGGTACATTTATTTGGGGTTCATTAATAACGACGGAAAGAAGGATGGTAATTTATGCCTAATGATAGCCTGATTAATACAATTCGGACTCTTCGGAGGACTTTGAAAACGGAAAAAGCTGCTATATGGAAAGCTGTGCTAAAAGAACTCTCAAGGTCTAGGTCCAATAGAAGAGAGGTAAATATTGGTAGGTTAGCAAATGTTACCAATGAAAACGATGTTGTAATTGTCCCTGGAAAGATTTTGGGCTCAGGAAATATAGGTCATAAGCTGACGGTATGGTCATTTGATATATCGGAAGTTGCAGCAAAGAAGATCATACAGGTTGGAGGCAAATTAATTCCTCTCGATAGTCTTTTACAGAAATATCCAAGTGGGAAGGGAATAAGAATAATTGGTTGAACAGAACGCCCAAAAGAACGACAATCTGCCATTAACTATAGATGCCACGGATTGTATTGCGGGAAGAATGTGCTCTCAAATATCGAAGCTTTTGCTTAAGGGGCATAGCGTTAGAGTGGTAAATGCTGAGAAGACCATGATGTCAGGGAACAGATATATGATTATTGACTCTTATAGAAAATTCCTTACAATTAGTTCGGCGACTAATCCTATAAACGGACCAGTTCATCCAAGACGACCTGATAGAATTCTGACAAAAATGATAAGAGGTATGCTACCCAAAAGGAAATCGAGCGGAATTAGCTCATTCAAGAGATTGAGGGTGTATATCTCAGTGCCGCCCGAACTTAAGGACGCTAAGATGGAAACATTCAAGAATTCAAAGATTAGGAAACCACAATCGTATTATTTATCACTTGGTGATGTTGCGAAGGAAATCGGCTGGAGCGGAGTACTGAACTATGAATAAGATTGATCTATATCCAGGACAGAGAAAGACAAGTAGAGCTGTAGCAACTATCTCCAAAGGAAATGGGAAAGTCAGAATAAATAATATCCCTGCGGAACTAGTGACCCCCCAAATAGCAAAGGAGTTGGTTTTAACCCCACTGAAATTGATAGGTGACTATAGACAGAAAGTAAATGTCGATGTGAGAGTTCATGGTGGAGGTTTCATGGGTCAAGCATTTGCAAGCACGGTTGCAATTTCAAAAGCGCTTGTGGGCGATGGAAAAGGGGGTCGAGATCCAAAGGATCATCCATTAACGAAAAGCGTGCGCACAGAAATTAGAAAAAGGATTAACGAATTTGATAGACATCTTCTTGCGGGGGATCCTAGACAGAGCGAATCAAAGAAGTTTGGTGGTCCAGGTCCTAGACGTAGGAAACAGAAATCGTATAGATAGCTCGATCGAACAGTCGGCGTCATGATCTTGTTGCTTGAAATATGTGATCATCTTTAGGATGGTGAGAATCGATAATGCTCTGTTATTTTTTTGCCATAACAATCCCCGCAAAGTTCGCCGGAAATATTCCATTGTCTCATTGCTTTGTATCTAAATGTTAGCACGTTACCGCATAAGGCACACTTCTGCTCTCTGTCCATAACCGTTGATAATGGCGGAATTAGAGTAAATTAAAAGTTATGACATATACTATATAATCAGGGGCAATATTTTAAATTAGGATATAATTGCCAAAAAATCAACTATATGACAATGGATCCTAAAGAATCGTATAATAAGATTTTCTCCCTTATTGAAGAGCATCATAGATGGTTCAGCAATTCTCTCCCACTTATTGCTAGTGAGAATATACCTAGTCCTGCTGTAAGGGAAGCTGTGGCCTCAGATTTCGCTAATAGGTATGCAGAAGGATGGCCTGGTGAAAGGGTATATGCTGGATGTACATACATTGACAAAGTAGAATTGATTTGTAATGAACTAGCACAACGAGTTTTTCAGGCTGAATTTGCCGATTGCAGAGCAACATCTGGGGTTGTTGCAAATCTTGCGATTTACTCTGCTTTTTCTAATCCCGGAGATTATATGTTGGCCGCCTCAATTCCTAGTGGAGGGCATATATCACATGGAAAAAAGGAACATTTTGGCACCGCAGGTTTCGTGCATGGGTTAAACATAGAACATTATCCATTTTGGAAGGAAGAAATGACAATTGATGTCGACGCAACGAAGAAGAAGATATTGGGGATGATTTCGGATAATAAAAAACCGGCAATAGCTATGTTCGGAGGAAGTTTGTTTCTTTTTCCGCATCCTGTCAAGGAATTGGCAGAATTTATGCATGAACACGATATCTACGTTAACTATGATGGTGCACATGTAGCGGGTTTAATTGCTGGAGGAGAATTCCAAGCTCCATTAAAGGAAGGAGCCGATTCCATGACAATGAGTTCACATAAAACTTTGTGGGGACCACAGGGCGGGATTATCGTGTCATTGCAAAAACACGCTGAAAATATAAAAAAAGCCATATTTCCCGGAAATACCAGCAGTCATCATTTGCATCATGTAGCAGGAAAGGCGGTCGCACTGGCCGAGTCTATGGAATTTGGAAAGGACTACGCAAAACAAGTTATACAAAACGCAAAATCACTAGCCCAATTTCTTGCAGCCTCCGGCTTCGGCGTTTTGGGGGAAAAAAGAGGATATACCGAATCCCACCAAATTGCAGTTGATGTTTCTAAATTCGGTGACGGCGGTACTATTGAACAGGAATTAGAAAAAGCGAATATCATTCTTAATAGACAATTATTGCCTGGTGATATTAAGGCTGGGAAACACTATATGCATCCAAGCGGCGTAAGAATAGGTGTTCCGGAAGTAACTAGGTTAGGAATGAAGAAAGGTGACATGGAGACTATAGCAGCGTTCATCAAACGAGTCGTCATAGATAAGGTAGATCCCACACAGGTAGCGAAAGATGTTTCTGCATTTAGAAAAGATTTTCAAAAGGTACACTACGCATTTGATAATACTATGCTGGCTCATGAATATGTACGGTTCAGAAAATGATTTTGAAAAAAGATGATATTCTGATCATCAATAAATTTGATAGCCCTTGTGTATTGCTAATTGGTGATAATTACAAACATTTCACAGTGTTGCTATGTCATAAAAAGTAAGGGAAATTCGTATTCCATCGTACGCTGAATATACTTGTTGTAATGTGCATTCATTAAAAATTATGGATACCACAATATTCCGTTCAAATTTCTGGCAGCAAATATTCTATCAGTTAGCGTGCTGCAAGTAAAATTGTTCAATATCTAGTTTTTCTGACTTTATTCCTTCTATTTCCATGAGATCTTGCTTGATCCCCTTTCCTCTTCTAATCCTGCCATCTGGAAGCTTTACAGTTCCGTTTATGAAAGCGCTACTCCCACAAATAGGATTAAAACAATTGTCAACCCTCGTATGATATTTGGATAGAGTTTTTTCCTCCGAACAGTCTTGATTCAAGAAGAATCTTCCCTTCCTGTATTTAACTCTAGGGTGCTCAGAATCAGGCAAGTCTTGGTCTTTTGTAAAGGTAAATACCAAATTAAATTTGTCCATTTTTCTTGCCATGTCGATTAACCAATTATAATATATCACGTTAATACTATTATCGTCAGGGAAATAGAGAGTCGGATTACTATAAAATAAAGTTAGGTTATATTCTGAGTCCTTTATATCCTCCATATACTGTATTAGACACCTAGCTGGTTCTGCCCCGTTAGAGCCGGACCAATAAGCTATATTTTTTTCTGTGCCGTTTGTAATTTTGGACATGAAGTGCTCCTTACGTAAGCCAAATTTCAGGCTAATCTTGTCTCCAGTCTTCATCTGCTCAAAGAAGTAAGGTGCAAATCCGTCAGCCTTACCAGTTTTAGGATTGATATATCCGTACGGCTTCTCATCTTTTATAGTAAGCTCTAAATGACGTCGCAAGGGAGATGAAGAAATGGAATAAGCGCGCTCAACGAAACTCTCTTCAGAATTTCCTGAAGCTGTGGGTCTTTTTAGAAATGCTCCTAGCATCACAAATTGTCCTACCTCGAAGGAAAACCTCTGAGAATCAGAAACAGGATCAAGAACGTAAGTAAATACGTTATGTGTCTCTTTAATTCGATCAATGATTTGCCATTCATAACAATTAGATCCTGATGACATATTTACCGTTGAATCTTTAACTGAATATAAAATTTGCACTCCCGTTCAATGATATTAATAGAAAAACAACGGCTCAACCAATATACCTTCTTTTGTTGCCCATCTGAAAAGCATTGGGGATAATATTATACCATACTCATGATCAGATTGTCTCAATTAGTGTACTAATCGATGCTCTAAAAAATCATGCAATGCAAATAGAAAGTATCTGTCATATAATAGTAAGTCTGGTGAAAAATCACCTGAAAAACTATTGGTACACACGTGTCAATTAGTTAAGTTCCAATGAATTTCTTGATAACATACAATGCACATAGCACGATGATTAGTATGTTCACATACATACGTCTCCTTTGTTTCTACATGACATCTTGCACATTGGTTCATAGGGTTCTAGAATTATTTTTTGAGCGGCTCATAAAAATCATGCAAAGTGACTTATAGTATCTTTATCTTATCTTCCAATAGAGACACAACCCAAACGATCCTTGATGGATAATGCTAGCACATTTAATTGGTTCTTCTGGGATTCGTTCAATTTATTTTTCAGAAAGAGAGAGCTTACCTCATTTAGGAACGAATCTGTATTATAACAAATTTGCAAGTTTCCAGCATTATTTTTTTTTGTTATTAACTCTAACGCTTGGTATAGAGGAATATTAGCATCAGATTTTTGTTTTTCCGTCATATTAGCAGTATCCGTCATTTTTGCAAGATTTTGAATTCCTTCTTTAACAGGAAGTACTATCCAAGTAAAAACGGCTGGCGAACCATCAAGATTCCCAAATTTATCTATTGATCTCGCCTGAAATAGGTGAGTCCCTGTAGATATGCGTAAATATTGACATTCATTTTTCCCCGAGCCATCATTCTGGAAACTAATCCATTTTCCATCGTCCAATCTACATTCGAAATGATCAATGCCTACGGCGTCGGTTCCTGATATTTTGAAATTAATTTCGTTTGATGTGGTGGAGTTAGTTGGATTGATCTTCCCGAACCAACCGACTCTCGAATCATCTATAGCGCTGTCAGGAGGAGTAGTATCCTGTACCTTTACCGTAAAGGAAGCACTAGCCATATTACCATTTTTATCTAAAGCCTTACAAAGAACCTTAATGTTACCGATCTGGAAAAGGGAGGCGAACGGCGGTGTACAGGTAACGTTTACGATACCATCTATCGCATCTGTTGCGACAACCTTGTATGTTATAACTTTTCCATCAGGACCTGTTGCTTCAAAAACAGGATCATTTGGAACTGTTATAACTGGCGGGATTGTATCAACCTCACTAGCGGGCTTAGAGGTAGATTGTGAATAGGATAATTCAGCGTGTGATATAACTATTATTATGCCAATTAAGACCAATAAAAAGGGAAAGTACAATCTCAGTCCAACGACCGGAGACAACGGGTTAAGCTAAAAGTCATCACATTTAAGGAATTGGCCAGGCTATAGCTGATCCAAATTAATTACAAATGTACAGTCTGAGTCTCTACTGCTAAAGATTAGGCAACCCAATCTAGATAAACAAAATGGAACAGCATACTATAGAAAATAACGTAAACACTTCAGTAGAGTAATATAGGAACAAGGAAGAAGAAAAAGTTTTCTATTGCTGGACCATTAATTTAGCATCAGCACTTTCATCGAAATTACTAAGTAATCTAGGAAAGTTGAGCGGGTTTAGCATCGCTCGTTCCACTGGAATGAAAGTAATAATTTTGAAACCTTATACTCTTCCTTCCTCGATATTGGAGATTTGGAATGTACCGCATTTTTACAACATATAGTTCATTCGTGGTACAAGTCATCTATTTCTCCATTGATCGAGAAATTCAATAATTCGTTCCTCATAACTGAAAAAAAATGAAGATTGAGCCGGTAAGTTTAATTGGGACATTTGCTAGAAAAAAGAAAGGGTAGTTAAATGCAGAAAGCTGTGACTGTAAGCACGGATCTAATATTTTCTATATTGGCTGACAGGCATAGCGTTAACATTTTAAAAGCAGCTTTTTCTGGCATGAGGGCTTCTTCTACTAATTATGTCAGTAATTTAAGTAAAAAGCAGTTTTATGTTCGACTAAAGAGATTATCTGATGCGGGATTGATAGAAAAGCGTGAATCATTCTATAGAACAACAACTTTCGGATCTTTAGTATTTCATTCTCAGGTCAGAACTATGGAAGAAGCTATTTCTAATTACTGGCAACTGAAAAGTATCGATGTATTAAGGGCACGGAATGACTTTCCTGTCCAAGAAAAGGAAACAATAGTTAACGAAATTCTATGTACCGCTGACCTGAAAAGCCTACTCAATTCAACTCATTTAACTGGGTTCAGCATAATAAAGAATTACGACGCTCTTGTCATTGAAGTATTAAAATTATTGGAAAATGCTGAAAAAGAGGTGTACTTTGCGACCAGGTATCACCAGCCTAACGTTTCAAACAAAGTTTTTGAGAAGTTTGGCAACGGAGTTCTGCTGCATGTCTTGGATGGCAATCCTGAGCAGATTAGTGTAGAAAATAGACTCAATGCCATAATTAGGACACCGCCAAATAGGGAAGCTTCTGATCTGGTGAGTGGGATATTAAGATCTAACCGATTCGATCTGAAGAGATTGCCCACTTTGCCTATTAGTTTCATAGTTGTAGATGGTAATCAGGTAGCATATGAGACAGTAAATTATGCAAATCCCGAACAATTCACCACAGCTATATCGAAATATGATGACGTACGTTTGGCTCAGCAGTTCATTCAGTACTTTAAGCAACTTTCAAAGGATGCTACAGTACCACGGCTTCTCGAACAGGCAAGAAGCCAAGTGAACTAAAGCTAGTTTGATGTCAATGCAAAGCTAGCATTGTGAATAAGACAATATGAGGGATCTTATCCCAATAGGATACAATAATTCCAAAAATTCGGAGAATAAGGTGAGAAAACTCATGATTTTTAAATTTATTTGGTATCGGCTATTAAATTCCTTAAAATGGAAAAATGTACCATGTTGTGACTACGAATCCATATGTAGACATTCTACTTAACATGGGATGGAGTCGCATTAGATTGATCACTATAGGTGAAGTATTAAGGAGCTTGTCTGATATGAATTCGCTTGAACTATTTAAGACTGTAGCCTTGTCTGGCGGCAACAGTATTGAGCTGGCTCGAAGGCTCGATCTTTCTCGTAAACAATATTATTCTAAGATGTCTAGATTGATTAATAATGGCCTCATAAAGAAATATCGTGGAAACTTTTGTCTTACCATTTTTGGTATCACTATATATGAAGTAATAGAAGAATTACGAATTATGTCTGAAAGGTCTTTGGCTATTAAGACCCACAATTTATTTCAAAATCTATGCTCATTACCGGCTTATGACATGTCAGAAACATTGACTAATAGAAAAACACAAAACAATAACCAAGCAATTAATCTGGAATTAATAACCGTACCTCTTACAGGTTAAGAAGGAAGCTGCCTACAGGTCAAGATCCGACCTTCAAACGAAATAATTTTTGGTATCCTTGTAGAAATGTAAATCTAACGACGAGGAATTCTTCATAATTTCATTTGGATGGAGATATACAGAGAGTAGCTTCTGGATATTTTCTTCTGCGTACTGCTTTATGAAGGTAATTAAAGCTAACAAATGACGAAGAGCATCAAATTTGTTATTATTACTTATTATAAGAACAAATGTATGAAGCGGATCATTATTCTAAAAAGTATAATTATTTTTCTTATAATATTATTAAGAAATACACACGGAGTATCAATTTGTCAGCAAAGGGGGTAAAATGAATAATCTTGGGCATCGGTGTTGTGGCATGACATTACCTATCCATCTTTATTGTTCTTGGCTCGCAAAAATTGTCTACCATAGTGGGTAGATATCAGAAATATGGTAGTATAGATTAAATTTAAAGCATAAGAAGGAATGAGCGATAGTTCTTGGTAATGACTTCACACAGAAACCCGTGGGTGGAAATATTACAGGCACGTCAAAAGTCAAACCTCGGGCTCCATAGTTTTTTCGCAACACAAAACATAAAGTATCAAACATACTAAAGTGAATGGACGAGGCAGATCAAGTGACAATCAGAGTAAACCAAATAATTATTTAGAAAATGCCCGCCAACATTAATTTACTTGCCGGAACTAATCTATGTCATTGACTCAGACTTATAGCGCTGTAGATGGATATGCAACTAGTGAAGGGACTAAGAAATATGTGGATAATGCAATTGATAATAATGAAATATTGCGGAGTCATTTTCGTAGCTTTGACGGGCTACATTTGTCAAGTATTGGAATGGGGACATATTTAGGTGAGCCTACATCAGACGATGATGATCTGGTTGAAAATGCTGTTTATGAATCTGTGAAATCTGGGAGTATAAATGTAATAGATACTGCAATAAATTATAGGCTAATGAAATCCGAGAAGAGCATTGGGAGGGCCATTGATCGTCTAGTTAAGGATAATATTATTTCCAGAAATCAAATATTCATATCTACCAAGAATGGTTATATTACTAATGATGGAGACTATTCTTCCATAGGTATGATGGAATATATCCAAAAAATGTTCATATCCACTGGATTGATAGATCCGAGCGATATAAGCTCTGGATATCATGTACTTAATCCAAATTATATCGCAAGATGTATAGACAAGTCATTAATGAACATGAGGCTAAACACAATTGATCTGGTGTACATCCATAATGCGTATGAAGGCTGGTATGCGGATATTGGGAAAAACGAATTTTATGAATCGATTGCAAAAGTGTTTCAAACTTATGAAAGATACCGTTCAAATAATAAGATACGATACTATGGAATGGCAACATGGACATGTTTCAGAGTACCGCAAGATAATAAGGAGTATCTTTCGTTAGAAGATATGATTAACATAGCCGAAGACATAGGCGGCGTAAACCATGGTTTTCGATTCATACAACTTCCATATAATTTAGCTTACAGCGAAGCACTCTTCCTCAAGAACCAGAATGTGGGTTCTGAAAAAGGTCTTACAATACTGGAAGCATGTAATAGATTAAATGTAGGTGTATTTACGAGTGTGCCACTATTTCAGACAAGGTTACTAAATGCTAAGATTCCAGAATATTCAGGAATTACTGATCAAGTACTTAAATTAATACAAATAATTAGATCAACTCCCAATGTTACTGCTCCATTACTAGGACACAAGAATCCTGCACATGTGAAGCAGAATATTCGTATTGCCAAAATACCGCCACTTAATGAAGTTGAATTCGAAAAAGCTCTTGATATTCTTTCTCAAAGACCTCTATAACTTGACCTTCCGACATTCTTGCAACGCAAACTAGAGCCATACCTGAGGTAACCATGACGGTACCTTGCTTTGGCTTTGGCATCATAATTTGTTCTTATGGTTCATAAAGCCGTGATTGATGGCGAAATGTGGTATTGCTTTTGACTTTTAGTGAATATTTAGTGCGCCTAATTCTCATGGCTTGATCGTATTATCAGAACTGTAGTGTTCAGAGGTTCCTTTTGCTTAGGACTAGCCTCATCTAGTCTTGTAATTGTGGACTGGGTATATACATCGTCAATAGACAGTCAATGGGCGAATATTACTATGAAGTATAGGGAATGAAATAATTTCAATGAAAAAAAGTAACTGTTGAGAACAATTGGACATACTTCCATGGATAAGAATTCTGAGAAATATGATCCCTTTATTCCGCCTTACAATTCATTTTTCTCACGACGGTCATTCATTAGCAAATTATTTACGGTGCCACATTTTAGCGGAAATCTGACAGAATGAAATCCAACCTGCACTCTTACAATTTAACTCCCAAAGATCCATTGAAAGCTTTATAACTAAATTTATAATGATTAAATGCCTGCTTATCTGAAGATGAACATGAGAATGAGAGTTGATGGCGAACAGGATATATACTTCACCCGCTGGTTGTTTTAACTACATGCCCAGAGGAGTGAATATGTTATCATCCAAGGATATTCTGAGTGTTATGAAGGAGAAGCCGCTAATATGCACTCCGATAGCTGCTGGCAACTCCGATTCATACCTAAACTCACTACAGTCGGCAAAAAATATGGGCTCTGATATCGCTGAATTTAGAATTGACTATTTCAACAATATATCATCAGAAATTCTGAATAATGTTATAAATGAATCTGAATTACCGTTAATAGTAACAAATAGAAATAGAGAGGATGGTGGCATGTTTTCTGGCGGAGAAGATATTAGGTTAGAAGTTCTAGAGACAGCTATCGAATCTAAACCTTCATTTGTAGATATAGAACTAGCAATAAACAAGCAAAAACGGGATAAGATTATTGAAAAAGCAAGGATCAATGATGTCGGAATAATATGTTCATATCATGATTTTAGGCATACTCCAACGCCAAATGAGATATTGAAGATTTATTCTGATATAAATGAAACAGGCGCAAATGTAGCTAAAATGGTATTTACACCAGTAACAAATAAAGATATACATAGTATCCTGTCTGTGACAGAGAAGTTTAGTAACAACGAGATGCTTTTTACTATATTTGGAATGCGTCAAAAAGGCCAAATTACGAGAATGCTTACACCATTGCTTGGAGCATGCCTCACATATTGTTCTCTATATAAGGATCCAAATAACAATTTAGGACAAGCTGATCTCCAATCAACAAGAAAATATTTCGATATGATGGAAACTAAAGGTTGGTCAGTCATTAGGAATAAGAGAGATGTGTTGATGAACTTGGATCAAATAGAATTTAATGAAGATGGAAGCTATCCGTTAGCTACCATAGATCAACTACTAAAATAATAAAGAAGCAACATGTTTATACAGGAAGAACTTATCTATCAGTACCAAAAATTTCTGTGGTACTATCTTATGTTTATAAAACATCCTGGTAGTTGTGAATATTCATCTTTATGGGGCTCAGATTATTTCTGTGGATAATATATCTTATCCCAAATACCACAACTATTGCAGACATGGATCCCAGTTAAAGTAGTTGATACGCTCTATCGAACAAACTTAAATTGGGAAAAATTGAAAGGATATTCAGCAGCGAATCCTGAACTCTCTTTTGACCGTCTGAAACTATATCTTGATGGCAGTTTAAAGAATATACCGATACCAATAGCCAACTGATACTCTGATTGTCTAATTAGCTTCTCAGACGATACTTGGTTAATCTCATCAAGACCAGAAGATGATAATGCTCAAGACCTTGGATAACAAATTACCTCCTTCTAAAGTCTAGAATGTCTAGATGACTCCAAGCCGAACGATCAATTGAGAACCTCGAAGAACATTCATTGGGGTGGTTGGGGTTTCATGTATGTATCTCCCTGACTGATAAAAAGCGAAATCCATAAATTGAAATATGATGTTATGAATATTATCATATGAGTAATTCTGGGTCCTCTAACAAATACAATGATCCAACCTTACCAGGATACGATCCGAGTAAACCAGTAGGAACTGCACAATCTAGTTCGAAAGTCTCCACCTCACCGTCCTCAGGGAATATTAACAAATACAATGATCCAACCTTACCAGGATACGATCCGAGTAAACCAGTAGGAACTGCACAATCTAGTTCGAAAGTCTCCACCTCACCGTCCTCAGGGAATATTAACAATGATCCAACCTTACCAGGGTACGATCCGAGTAAACCAACAAACTCTCGTTTCAGCTCCGAGCCTCAATATACTCCTACACCAAGGTCATCGTTACCTCCTCATCTGAGAGGGTACTTTCGCGCTCCAAAACTATAGACGAAAGCAGTTAAACTCACTCCATTTTTTATAGTTATTTAACTACTAGAAAGGTTTGGATGTTGATTGCCAATTGTTTATGACTAAGAAAAGTATCCAGGGTAGTTCCTTACCTAGTTGTAGCTGAAATGAATAACTATGAGAAATCAAAAAATATTAAGATACCTCTCCATATGGTCCAGAGCTGTTAGGATAAGATTTCTTCTAGCTTCGATAATAGCAGTGGTAAATGGATTTGCCATTAGCATTTGGAAGAATAATCCATTTGATCCAGTTTACGCCATACTCACTATTTGTGGAGTTGTTTGCTTGCATACAAGCGTAGACTTGCTTAATGATTATTGGGATTACAAAAGAGGAATTGATACAACTACCACAAGAACTAAATTTAGTGGTGGCACAGGAGTATTGCCAGAAAAACTCCTAACACCAAAATCGGTATATTTTACAGGTATATTGTTCTTAATATTAGGCTCTATTATAGGTGTATATTTCGTTACTGTTCGTGGAATTGTGATTCTACTGATTCTCTTATTCGCAACTCTTTCTATCTATTTTTATTCAACTAATATTGTTAATGCCGGATTAGGTGAAGTATTCGTGACTGTGAAAGGAGCCATGATCGTTTTAGGTTCTTTCTATGTTCAAACAGGAATCATCGACCCCACAGCATTTTTTGTTGGGATAATAATAGGTCTACTCTCTGCATGCGTCCTATTAGTCAATTCATTTCCTGATTATGAAGCAGATAAGAATAAAGGTAAACGTACCCTCTCGGTAATGCTGGGGAAAGATCGGGCGAGTAAGGTCTTACCCTTTCTAATTACCCTCGTCTATGGCATGATCATACTAGGCGTGGCCTTCATGTTAATTCCATACTATGCCCTATTTTCTCTGCTGTCGTTACCGCTATCTATACGGGCAGTAATCCGCCTCATCAAGAACCATGATAATTTGAATGAATTAGTCCTCTCCATGGCCGACACAGTATTATATTCTAGAATCATTGGGGCAGTTACAGCAGCCAGTTTCTTACTATGATTTCTTAGTTCGATATTCGGATGATCAGGCAGCGTACATTAACGATATCATGCTATTTACATCGATGCAAATACTTCAATTGGCAGTCAAGTAAAATAAGTCTGCGACTTTCTATTTTTGCAGTTCGATCGTCGTATTTTTATATTTCATCTTAATTGTAGTTGGTTAGTGTAGTGCGTATATGGAAATCGATTTTGCAAAACAATTACGCGGATCACTGAAAGTAAAGGAATTAGGTTTACATATTCATTTCTTCGATAAAATTGAATCGACCCAAGATTACGCACTTTCGATGGCTCAAAATGATTCTCCATCTGGTACTGTAATAATCGCCGAGAAACAATCCGCCGGGAGAGGGAGAATGGGAAAGAAATGGATTTCTCCCAAAGGAGGCTTATGGATGTCAATCATATTGCAACCGAGATTTACATCAAGAAAGATCTCCCTCATTCAGTTCATAGGTGCATTAGCAGTGGGAGATAGCATTTTGGAAATGACTGGCATAGTATGTACGCACAAATGGCCCAACGATATATTGATTCGGGGGAAGAAGGTATGTGGCATTCTTGTTGACGCAAATTTCGAAGGCGACAAAGGTGGAACTGTAGTAGTGGGTATTGGTTTGAATGCTAACTTTTCGACCCAAGAATTATTCAATTCGGCTACTTTGGAAGGATGTTCTGACGTTACTACTCTAAGAGATGAAATAAAGCACGACATCGCATTGAACGACATCACTAAATTGATAATTGAAAAATTAGAACATTATTATCTGCTTTTGGAAGATGGCAAGACAAGGGAGATTATAGAAAGCTGGAAACAGGGATCAGAAATTTTTGGACAGAGAGTGACCGTTAATGATGGGAACAATGTATTTAACGGGCGAGCTTTGGATCTAGACGATTCGGGTGCTTTATTAATTACTCTTGCAGATGGCTCCGTCAAGAAAATATTGTTCGGAGAGGTTAAGGTAATTTATGCCGTTTGATCAAAAATCGTGGATAATTCAAAAGAATTTGCATGCGTACAATGAATTATTATATTACTTTGGATGGTACTTATTGTCATTATATATAATCAATTCTGCTAGAATAATGTTTAGCGTTAACTTATCTACTAGAACGAGAATGTTATTCCTAGTATCTTATTGCTAGGAACAGCATTCTCAAAAAATAATATCATACTCCTTCTCGTAATCGCTATAGTGGGTATTGGATTGGCTATTATTTCTTATCAATATTCTACTATTACAGCATCTGAAATTGCAGAAATAGCAGCGCAGGACGTAAAGTCAAATGCAAACATTGAAGTGTACGAGCTGGCCCGGATATTGGTAAGAAGTATAGAATCAATATCTATTAATCTTAGAACACTGAGCACTGCTATTTTGTTCTCGGAGAACGGGAATGTGGGAGCCTACAATCTCATGACTGCGGCGCAAAATGGAACTAGCGAACTCACTGAAGGATATTATTTGATAGATGAGGAAGGTAAACTGCTGGCAACAAGTGATAATAACAACTTGGGCAGCAATAGTATAGGGCAAAATCTAAGTAATAAAGAGTACTTTTCCGTACCGAAAATGACGAACAAACCATATTTTGGTACTGCTGTTGAGGCTAAGAATAAATTTTCCCATCTTTATATTTCCTTTCCAATCATCACCAAGTACAACGGATTTAACGACACCACTAATCTTAATAATAGAGAATCTGATTTCAAAGGGGTAGTAGTTGCTACCATAAGTCTTGGAGACTTGGGTCGTTTCTTACAAAAAGAGCTTTCGCCTAATTTCGAAAGCACCTTGGGTTTAATAGATAGAAATGGTGTCATATTGTATTCACGGAATGAAGAAGTAGTCGGTAGGAATTATCTTGCCCCGGAATTTCAATCTCTGATACCTGCAGAGATTAAAGATTCCTACAATAAAATATTGGAAAATGGTTTACAGGGCAAATCGGGGTCACAAGATTTTCTCCTTCGTGGTAACGTAACTACCTTAGCTTACCAGCCTGTTGTCATAGATGGAAGACACATCTGGACATTGTATTTAAGCGCACCTCACAATCTAGCTAGCAATGTTGGTTTTCTAATCAATCAACAAAAAAACTTTAGCACAATAGTAGTCATCGTAATTGGTTCATTAGCATTTGGGATTGCCTTTTTAATACTATCTTGGAATAAGCGATTGGAGGGAGCTGTAACCTCGAGGACATTAGAATTAAAAAAAGCAAATGAATCCTTAATAGAGTCTAATATGCTTCTTGCCTCAGCCAATAAACAACTCGAAATTCATGATAGAATGCAAAAGGAATTTATCAACGTGGCGGCCCACGAGCTTAGAACTCCTATAATGCCTATCCTAGGAGAAGCAGAACTTATTGAGGACAAATTCAACGGTAAGAGTTCTGCTGAAGTCGACAAGGATCAAATTGCTGTAATAATTCGTAATGCGAAGAGACTCGATCGACTTGCAGCAGACATACTTGATGTTACCCGCATTGAAGGAAAGTCATTACAGCTAAACAAAGAACGCTTTAACATCGATGAAATATTGTCACAGATTGTAAAAGAGACTCGACGCCTAATCGAAAAAGATCCTATGAGGAATGGAAAGGTCGATATCGAATATGAATCGATTAATATCGAAGTTAATGCTGACAAGAGCAGGATAACGCAAGTTGTTTCAAATCTTGTCAGCAACGCAATTAAGTTTACCCAGGAAGGGACAATTTCAATTTCTTGCAAAATAAAAGAAAAGGAGATATTGTTGCTAGTGAGGGATTCAGGAAGAGGAATAGATTCGGAAATTCATTCTCGTTTATTCTCTAAGTTTGCTTCAAAATCTGAACAGGGTACAGGACTAGGGCTCTTCATCTCAAGAAGTATAGTAGAATCTCATGGAGGAAGAATATGGGCGTATAATAATGAAAGTTCAAAGGGTGCTACGTTCATTTTCACTTTGCCAACATAGGCCTTAGATTAGGGTCCTGCTAAACCCTCCACCTTAGTTTCTATTTTCAATAAATATAGTGTATTACTATACTGTCTTTAGTTCTTAATATGCAAGTGAGCAGTCTGCTATTTCACTCTACAAACTATTGATATGTCATTTACATTTGTTCCTGTTTTATGAGTAACAATTACTGATTTCAATTTCTTGAATAAAGTGTAACTGTCATGTCTGCGCAGATATGGGGATAAATCCAGATTTTGTTTGGAAATCTCTGACATAGTTTTAGGAGTAACTATTGCTCCTGCGGCATTCGAATTGCCATCAATTCCATCAGTGCCCAAGCATAAAATTGTGAAGTCCTTATTGGTCCATGATTTAAATTTTACTGCAGCAGCAAGAGCAGCTTCGTGATTCCTACCACCCCGTCCACTTATTTTGGTACCCAATTCTACTGTTGTTTCGCCTCCTAGAACGAATGCGTATGGTACCGATGGAGGCAAGAAGTCATCAACGAGTTTATGGAGGAAATAACCATGGTTCAACGCCTTTCCCATAAATGATGAACCCAGATACATAGTTTTAATGCCTTGGCTATTAAGATACGAAAACACACTCTTACAGGCAACTGCGTTACTCCCAATAAGAATATTATGTACTTTCTTGAACACAGGATCAGAAGGTTTTGGTGTATCTTCAATTTTTCTTCTGATTCCCTCATCAATTATTTTCATAACAGATTTTAAAGCAAATTTCCCACTATTCCACAATTTGTATTTTTGAAGAACCAACTTTGCATCATGGAATGTCGATTTGTCTGGGGCAGTTGGTCCAGAAGCAATTATGTCTATTCTATCATCCACTACATCAGACATTATCAAACTTATTAAAGTACTTCCCTTTCCAAGAATTTTAGCCAGCCGTCCTCCCTTTATTGCCGATAGGTGCTTTCTTATGATATTGATCTCATCAATTGAAGCACCAGATGCTAATAATGTAGAAGTAATCTTTTGCTTTTCTGCCAGAGTGATTCCGTTCATTGGTAGCGGCATCAATGCGGAGCCGCCTCCTGAGATTAAGACAAATACTAAATCATTACTAGTTACGTTATCCAGTACTGATAATATTTTCTTGGTGCCTTCTAGCCCATTTTTATCTGGCAACGGATGTCCTGCATGTGTAATAGACAGTATACTCCGTCTTGTACTTATATCATATGGGATAGTGATTGCACCACCACTAACTCTACCCCCAAGAATATGTATTACCGCCTCAGACATGCCTGCTGTCGCTTTACCAGCACCTACTATGTAAATCCTATCGAATAGCGACAGATTAAATCCTTTAGATCTACAGTCAACATCGTTTATGCATAATTCTGATCCAGTTAATTTCATACTATTCTTGACAAGCAAAAAAGGATCAACTGATTTTAAAGCCACTTCAACAGCCACAAGAGCAATTTTAAGGGATTGAACACCCGAATTTTGCTTCAACAAAAGACGTTTGTTGTGAATTGCCGCAGTAGACATACATTTAGGTATTTAAGGAACGGTTTTATTAATGCGATGTAGCGTTAACGTAGATTTTGTTAGAATCATCTTGCTGCTACAACTCCATTTTTCACTTTTCAGAGAATACCTGATCAAACTTGGAAAAAATTCAAGTTCTGGTCGGAAATCATAAAATGTATTTAACAAAATTACATCGGATAGTCTTAGAAACACGTATTTATTATAAAAAGACATTAAAACATTTAAAAATAAATGGAAAAAATTTAAGTATCGCTCTAAAAATTTTCCTGAAAACATTAATCAATATTAGGAACAATATTCACGTAGTCAAATGAAGTGGTGGTAGATCTTGTTCTAAGAGGTAAGGTTGGTAAGACGGGCCTAATGTACGTGCCATACTACGGAAAATCTCGTGCATTCATTTCTAACTACAAATCGTGGAAAAAATATGAAACAGAAGGAAAGACGTCAGCTATCGCTACTTCTATCATAAGTCATGAGTCAATTCATTTAACCCTAAACAAATTTTCACTTACGGCCTCAGCAAAATTAGATAACTTGTTTGGACGATCTAATTCGTGGGAGAATTATTCACATGGACTGGGGGACCTAGGCAATTTTGTATCCAGATCACTAAGTAATTATGATGAACGAAAAAGCAAGAAAGCTAGGGTAAAAAGGAGATAATAATCTATAAATGGAGTTACAAAAGGATTTCACTACTATGGGTGTTTATTTTACACCAAAAGATGTTAATAAAATCCTCCTAGAAATACAAAAACAGTTTTCACAGATCATCCTACTTAGGAATAAGGTAATTTCTTTACAGGAAGATTTACAAAAAATAACCAATGAAGGATCAAAATTAGGTACCTTTATTGCAAAAAAACAAGAATTAAACAGGGAGGTATCCAGGCTTTATAAAGAGATAGAAGGACTAGAAAAACAAGGCATAATGATAAAAAGTGTTGATGACGGCTTATTGGATTTTCCGTCTCTGCGGTTCGATGAAGAGGTTTGGCTATGTTGGAAATATGGAGAAAGCGAGATAAAATTCTGGCACGGGAGGGACGAGGGATTTATGGGACGAAAACCACTCGCCAGCGCCAGCATTATAGAACCTTAATCATGCGTTTACAACGAAATCGTTGATGTCGTGTGCACTTCATTTAATGTAACTTCCATAATTACAAAGCCATTACGTTCATACCAATAAGAACGTTTGAGTATTGTATTAAAAGTGTATAATTGTATCGATGTGCAAGCACAAACTAGTTATAGAATGGTTCCCCAGACTCGATGATTCTAGGCTATTGTTAAAAATGATTGGCTTTCATTCACAAGATTTAAATCGCATAATTAGAGTTGATATAAAGATATTCGTGGTAGTCAATATTAATGCCTAATGACATCCTGAGATTTGATAAAGGTCGAGATTATTCGATTCACTTAAAAAAGCTGGATACAAAAAAAAATCCATTTGATCTATTTAAAAAAATTTACAGAAAATATGCGCGTGCATTTATGCTGGAGTCATTGACGGGTCCTCGGGAATTATCTGAGTTTTCCATAGTTGGT
The DNA here is from genome assembly GCA_022545895.1 of Nitrososphaeraceae archaeon. Taxonomy (GTDB): domain Archaea; phylum Thermoproteota; class Nitrososphaeria; order Nitrososphaerales; family Nitrososphaeraceae; genus TA-21. The sequence continues at coordinate 40,178 of JAKEIK010000055.1, forward strand.
TTCGATCCTGAGATAATAGTCGAATGTGATTTCCAAAAATTTTGGGCCACGGATCGAGAAGGATTATTGGTGTATGAAACTGAGGTTAACGATCCTTTAAAACAACTAAAAAGTATAATGCCAATAGTTACTAATGATAGATACAGATTTATTGGCGGAGCAGTAGGCTATGTTAGCTACGATGCAATTCGGTTTTGGGAATTTCTACCACCAATAAAAAAATCGGCGGCTCAGTTTCCTCTATTCAATTTTGGAATTTATTGTGATGGTTTATTATATAGTCAAGAGAAACGAGAAACTTATTACTTCTATATTGGGAAAAAATCAAGACTCCCTGAAATAGAAAGGGTCATATGTGACAATGAAAACGAAGAAAACGAAGAACAAGAACGGATTTCCTATTCCAAACCAAGAAGTGAAATAGACAAGTACGGGTTCATGAAAAAAGTAGAAAAAGCAAGAAAACATATCTATAATGGCGATATATTTCAGGTAGTTCTTTCAAGAAAATTTAGTTTTCTTCTTCAAGGAGATCCATTGATCATCTACCAAGAGCTTCGGAAGATGAATCCTTCACCCTATATGTACTTCCTAAAGCAAGACAAAAATTATATCATAGGTTCTAGTCCCGAAATGCTTCTACGCAGTAATTCCAGAAATGTTGAGACATTTCCTATAGCAGGAACAAGGCCCGTAACTAAAGACGAAAATATTAACAAGAGGTTACGATTTGATTTGTTAAACGATGAAAAAGAAATCGCAGAACATACGATGCTTGTTGATTTGGCCCGTAATGATTTAGGCAGGGTATGTAAGTTTGGATCTGTCCTAGCGAAAAAGTTGATGATCGTAAAGAAATTTAGTCATGTCCAACATATTGTGTCGCATTTGGAAGGATCACTAGACGAAGGGAAAGATTGTTTTGACGCCTTTAAGGCTCTTTTCCCAGCTGGAACTGTGACTGGGGCACCCAAAGTTAGGGCTATGGAAATTATAGATGAATTGGAACCATCTCGACGTGGTCCTTATTCGGGAGCTGTAGGATATTTTTCCTTCAATAAATCATGTGATTTCGCAATAACAATACGATCGTTATTCGTGAATAGTAATAACGCATATGTCCAAGCTGGCGCTGGTATTGTTATGGATTCTATACCTGAAAAAGAATGGAAAGAAACTCTTCACAAGGCTAAGGTGATGTTTTCAGCACTTCACCTAGCAAGTATGGAGAATGGCAGTAGGAAACGGGCCAGAACTTAGTAATCTTGGAAGACATAATTGGGAATACATTCTTCCTACAGTTGATAACCATTTATGCTTAGTTTTTATACTATTTTGAGCTTTTCTGGATCAAATGAATGGGAATTATACCAATTGTAAAAGAAATAGTCATGAGCCCATTCGTGGAAAAAATTTCCTGTTTCACCATAGCTACTGCAAAACATTTCGTTCATGTCGGTCTCTCCACGCGTAGACGGAAACATCACCAACGCATCTCTTTCATTCAAGACCACCGCAACGCTAATCTTCTTGATCATTTTCCTTTCAATAAGCCCTCGCTTTAACAAATCATTGTAGCTAATATCTCCCAGTAGTTTCATGCCGGCTTTGGGAACCTGTGCATTTTCAGGCAAGATATATTTGAATACGACTTCATGCTCCCTAACCATCGGTATGACTGTTTCAATCAGATCATGCGTCACCTGAGGTAGCATACCATAAATATATTCACGTGATTGTCTGTACATTTCTTTTATACGCTCAATAACAGCAACCCAACCTCGAATGATTTCACCATTACTCAATGCTCCTATCCTTTGAATAAATTTCATTGGCATGTCGCCGAAGGTATGATCGGAGAAGTAAAGTCTATTTTTCGATAAGAAATCAATCGAAGGGATCTGTCTAATAATAGTACTTCCAAACGTTGTCAGAGAAAATACACCACTTGATTTTTTTTCAATTAGTCCAGCTTCCATAAGTCTGTTCAAATTTCGATGAACTTCTTGCATAGTGACTCCCAATTCCTTTGAAAGCCCAGCTAAGTTCAGCTTTTGTCTATGTAAAGAATGTATTATCTCTAATCGCTGAGAGTTAGATAATTCAACGAAGATCTGTTCTGCATCATCAAATGTTGATTCCAAATTAGTCATTATCATTTAATCAGGATCTCTTTTATAAGTTAGATGTGATCATTGGCGATCTTAAACAAAAATTTCGAATGGGATTCATTCGCAATATCTATTAAACACAAAATTTTGATAATCCTCACTATGAGAATGAATTATGCTAAGGCAGGCGTTGACCTAAAGAAAATTAGGAATCTCCAGTCTCAAATAGCAAATGCGATATCTAGAACTTATATCGCTAGTACTGGATGGAAGGTATTGTCAGGTTTCGGACATTATGCGGCTCTAATAGAAATTGGTTCAAGGATTATGGCTCTTCATTCTGATGGAGTGGGTTCAAAAATACTAATTGCACATTTAATGAAAAAGTATGATACCATTGGGATAGATTGTATTGCGATGAATGTTAACGACATAATTTGCGTCGGTGCGATGCCAATAGGATTCTTAGATTATATTGCACTGAGTTCTCCTGACCCTAATTTAGTAAAAGAAGTATTTAGAGGTCTTTCAAAGGCTGCAAAGCAATGTGGTATGGCTATAATTGGCGGTGAAACTGCCATAGTTCCTGATCTACTGCATAAAATTGACTCTACTTCATTTGATTTGGTAGGTACAGTTTTTGGTATTGTTAATAAAAAATCGTTAGTGTTAGGCGAAAAAATCAAAGAAGGCGATGTGATACTCGGTGTAGAAAGTAGTGGACTACATTCTAATGGGTACAGTCTAGCTAGGAAAGTACTTCTATCAAAGTATAAAATGAACGAAAGCGCGCAATTTATCAAAGATTCAGTGGGAGAAGAGCTACTCCGGCCGACTAGAATCTATGTAAAACCGATTAATGAACTTCTCAATACTGCTAGGATATCTGTCCATGGCCTTGCTCATATAACAGGAGGCTCTTTTACAAAGCTTTCAAGACTTAGTAAAAAAGTAAATTATAAGTTGGATAATCTTCCAGAGCCCAAAGGAGTATTCAGGCTAATAATGGAAGATGGTCACATTCAGCCACGCGAGATGTACTCCACTTTTAACATGGGTATCGGCTTCTGCATAATACTGTCAAAATCTTCCGTAAACAATGCTAAAGTCATATTTAAAAGAAATAAGATGAAATGCACACAAATAGGCCTAATCGAGAAAGGATCAGGCCAGGTCAAAGCAGTCTTGGATGGTAAACTGCTAGCACTCGAACCTTGAACAAATAATACAAGGAATCTTTCAATAGTTTTTGGAATGCTTGAAATGAATACAAGCCTGGGTGGACTTGATGAGTAGGGAAGAATTCAAATAGCATGATAATACGACTATTCAGGCTGTAATCCCTGAACCTATAAGGCGCCATCTATCACCGATTCTTCTGCTTATTGCGACTCTACTCTTCTCTAGCATGCATACTGGCC
>JAKEIK010000056.1 GCA_022545895.1 Nitrososphaeraceae archaeon
AATATCACTAATTGCTATCATTTCTGCAATGGTCCTAACTGGAGTAACCTTCGTAACATTGTCAGGACAAATGGTTGAAGCAAAAACAAAGTCATACCAATTAACTGTATATTTGGACAATGCATTTATGCCAAATCATCTTCCTTCATTTAAAGTTGTAGTTTATAATTCGGATGATAAGCAAATTCTTTCTGAAAAAGTAACGCCAGATTTCACCAATACGTACCAAACGATCAGTCCTAAATCTGGCTACACAATAGAAGACAACTCAAAGCAGCATCCCAACCAAATAAAAGTCTGTGCACAAGAAAGTTATTCAGAAAATGGAAAAACAAAGACACATGACGATTGTTTTCCAATCCAACAGGATAAAGCAAAGACAAATTGGTATGCTATAATTAATTATCCTTTGATAGAAGAATTTGAGGTTAACGAAGATGAGGGCACTTAGGAATCAGTGTTACTTATTAACGATACAATAAACTCTTAGTAACTAGTTACCAATTTGGCTTGCCATTATTAAGATCTAGTTCTTCATTCCATCCACTTTGTCAGTTTTTTGGATCAATTAGACCGTATGAGCGATAGTCCGCAAGTCCTCGTTCCGTCATATACGAAGAATTGATCTCCTCTCCCATCATGGACTTTATGGGGTATCGCCACAGGGAAACTACTGGGCAATCGGAACACGGGTTTCCATCATGGGACTATCTGTTTGCATACTAATTCTCTCAGAGTATTTTTTCTCCTGACATTTAAGAATCCTGTTTGCACCATGAATTAGATTAGAATTCTGTGAATTTTTACAGCAGGATTAACTCGGATGAGATGTTCGAACATGTTTAATTACATAATACGGCTGGAATAATTGCAGTCAAACCTTTCGTAATTATTCAATCCTTGTCTCAAACTTGTTTGAACCTAAGTATATGGTGAGACTTGAAATCAAATTAAATCAGGAGGAGCCCCTCCCGAACTACAAGCAAATTTCGATGATCCGTTCATCCTTAAAGAGCAAAAGAGGTTAAAGTCAAAGTGACTATTTTTTCTCTTCTGGTTTTGTTTTGTCCTCTAGTAACTTGTACTTCGAAAGCACCTTGTATGCTATGAATACAATAAGGGAAATGATAAGAAAGTCTATGATTGTTGAAATAAGATCACCATATTTGAATTGAGACGAGGCCCCGTGAATACCTGTTACATTTACGGCCAAATTATCAAGACTACCAGCCGGCAAAAACAATCCAACTGTGGGATCAACGATGTCATTAACAAACGCAGTTACCAATTTGGATGCTGCTTGGCCAATGACAAACGCAATTGCTAACCCAATGATTCCAAATGCTATGAGAAATGCCATATACTCCTTGCTGAAAGATTTTTTCTCTACTGGGGGCTGTTCTGCCAATTCACGATATAAAGACATCTAAGGATATCACCATTAGTGTTGAATAAAATTGACACCAGAATAGTTACCAATATGACATGTAATTGCAGAATCACTAACTTTAGTACATTTCTCTCGCTAGCGTTTTCGAAATGTTAAGGGCATCTGCTGCGATGATCAGAACAGTAATCGTTCTTCTAGCTATTAGAATAAGTTGAAATCGCTGATATCCAAATTATGCGTCTCATAAAATCGAAATTGTGTGATCCCTATCATCCATTCGAAATAATTGGCCAAATATTTTGGAAATACTCTAATTCTGTTCCATGACCATGAGGTCTCTGAGAAAATCACCAATTCTTATATCTTGCCCACAAGAAATAAAAATAATCTGATAATTCTGTTCCTTGTTTGGTGCTATTACAAAATAATGAAGGTGCTGATTGATGCGTGAAATATAAGCCCTCAAACATAGTCATCGGTTATGGTTCAGCGATATTATCAGCGGCTCTTTTTGGCTCAATTTCAACAGTCGCAAAGCCCGTCCTAACTTCGATAGATCCGATTGTACTGTCCTCGTTAGTTTGCTTAATAGCAGGACTAGTTTTTACGCCTATTGCACACCAGACTAAACTTAAGAGATTATCAAGGAAATACTACTTTCTTATTCTAGTGACTGCTGTATGTGGGGCAGCCATCGCACCCGTCTTGTTCTTTCTAGGACTTAGACAGACTACTGCGGCGGACACGTCGCTATTGGCCAATGGCGAAACTGTATTCTCAATATTGTTTGCTACCCTTATCTTTAGGGAGAGATTAAGACCAATAGGGTACATCGCCGTATGTGTTATTCTGTTTGGCGTATTCATAGTAACCACTAACCTTGAATTTGACAACTCAATGTTTGCGTTAGATTCAGGTAATCTTCTAATAATCGGTGCTACTATGCTTTGGGGGTTTGATAACAATATCTGTCTTATAATCACAAAACAGATTGAAGTTTCTAGATTAGTTCAAATAAGATCGTTGGTTGGTGGGTCGATACTTTTTTTAACTGTCCTTGTATTTAGATTACCTTTCAATATTCAATGGACGCAGATACCATCAGTAGTCATACTTGGAGTGTTTGGGTTTGCACTGTCACTTTTCCTATATTGGCATAGCATTAAAAGAATCGGAGTTGTGAAAGCGTCTTCTATTGTGTCGTTATCTGCGGCTTTCGGCTTAGTCCTTGCAGCAATATTTCTTAAAGAAACAATCAGTCTTTACCAGGTGATTGCGGTTGTAATCATGTTACTAGGAATACGCTTAATGTATTCAAGAGAAAAGAAGGTTGAAATAAGATATTGATTGGGTATGGCAGGCTGTATTCCGACAAATCCTTGGAATACACGCTAATCCCAATCGTGTTTAGGTTTTTGACATTCATCTAATCCTTTTTTAGTTAACCTAACTGTGTTATCTTTGATATCAATATAGCCTGTCTTCTTAGCATATTCTTTCAAAGTATCCACCACAACCTTGTCTGGTGATGATTCAACTCCCTCTTCCTTTAGATATCGAGTCAGAAGACCTACGTTGTAGAAGTCCATGAATTTGAACTGAGTGTCAAGCTTATTTTCTATAGCGTTTTGATAGTTCTCCCAGAGCTCTTCCATGAAGTTCCAAATTATTAATTTCTTGTCACGATTTGAAACCATCACCAACGCCATATTAAGATCAATAAATATTATACATAATTGGTTATAACATTTTGTCAACATCATTCACTATGGATTCACTAGCTTTATTAGGAGTAATAAATCTCGCTTCGCAAAACATGATTTTTAACTACTGCGGAGATAAAACGGTTTTATTTTATGATGTCCATTTACAATTACCGAACCAAAAACCTCTTTCACACTGGTGAGTGATTAGCGGATTCCGAGAAAACCCTCACCAGTTTTACTTTAAATTTTTAACAGACCTATCAAATCTTTCAAACTGGTGTAATGATTGCTTTGTCAATGTCGATGTAATCTTTGCTATTGTTCACGAAAAATATTAAATAAATAAACGGAATGGAGGGAGAATTGGATTAAAACCCTCCATCCGGAATATACGTGGGGCGACAGTAACCAACAATCCGCAAACGATATTTTATTGATTCCTTAACTTTGTTAACTATGTAGGAATATTATGTTGGACCAAAATATTAAATGGATTTGTCTTTAACTCTAAATCATGTATCTATTAATATCAATAGTTTTTCAAGTACATCATGGAGCAAGTATGTGATAAATGTGGCAAGACTGTATCGGGTGTAATTAGAGTATCAGAACCTCAAGATTTGTATAACTATACTAAAGATTGGTGTTTTGCATGTGTTTATGAAAAAGGCCAAACTGATTTAAGCGAACGCAAGCGACTAATTGTAGAAAATTTATAGACACTTTAATGTAATAGGGAGGGTAAGAGCACGATCAAATTGACTAATTATCTTAAATGTCCGTCAGTTGAATTAACTCATTAATCAACTCGGGACAATGGACATATAGTTGACAGTAGCATTCATCTGACCAGAATTTGGTAAAGGGTTTGAAAGGAATTCAGAATATATCATTTCATACTGTAATGCCTTTGTTAATAAATCTGTTGAGATTTCGTCTTCTGTCTTATTTCCTGACACCAAATAATTTCTAAAGTGTTTGTAACTATCAGTTTCAGATTTCAATGAATTAACTAATGCATCATGAATATTTTTATAATCTTTGGGAAAAGTCATATTTTGTGCACTATTGACAAGGTTCACAAATTTAGGAACAAATGAATCTGTAATGGCAATTATTGTAGAATTATCATATTGATGAGACATCCATTTGCCAATCTCGCCTTGATATGATTGGGTCAGAATCAGGGATTGATTTACTATGCCAGACAAAGATGACCGAAACTGTTGTAAACTAGTTTTGGAAATTAAATCTTGACTTTCATTATTGCCTGAATCCATAGACTCACCTTTTGTTTGGCCTTCAACTAAATGCACACCATGATCACCAAATTTTGCAGCCGAGAGATATAGAGCTGAGCTAAAAAGCGCCAAAAATATTATGAAATAAGCTAGCAGTGACTTCAAGTCCAGACACACTTAAGCAGATTTCCTCATAAACTTATCCCTGCTCTTTTAGGGCATCAGGACCGTCTTTTAGAAGTCAAAATATATCGATTAAGCATCAACCATTAATTTGGGATGCAAAAAAGATCTTAATAATATCCTGAAAAGGTTAACACGAAGCGGAGGCAATAATTAATAGTTAAAAAAAATTGCAACCAGTGATATTTCAAAATAGAATAGATGCAGGGGAGAAACTTGCAGAAAGACTATTGTGGCTTGAACAAAGCCAATTAAAAGAAAGGGACCCACAAAA
>JAKEIK010000057.1 GCA_022545895.1 Nitrososphaeraceae archaeon
TTCCACCAGTCATGTTAGTCTCTGGTGTGCTCATGTTCTGTGCGATTGCAGAATTCAGACCTACTATCGCTAGCATGCCTATCATTGCTGCAAGTATTGGGATGATTAAAACTAATTGTTTTCTCATAGCTTTCCTCTCAGTTCTTCTGCCCTATAAAGGGTTGCAAAGGTAATTGCTTTAACTTACCTTGACTTAGTCTTTATATGCCCAAATAGTAACATTTCAGTATAAAATTGACCATATATCATAAGAACAGGAAAGATGACGTACAAAAAACCAGTTTCTGAATGTAATTGACGATGAATTTGATATAATGTCACTATTCAGGGGTGCATTATTACAAATTGATTTACAACTCGGATTTGTCGAGGCGGGCAACAGATAGAAAAACCGTAACTGTTCGGTACAAGAATGACAGGTGAAAAAAGACAGTTGAGAGGAAGGAGCCGACCAAGAAGATGAAACCGAACAAAACAACTACAGTATATTAATGAACTTGAACCTATATTGCACTTCGTAGTCCGCAACTAGATCATGATAAATGAAGGGTTAATCGCATTGTGTGGCAAGTCAAAGCGGCATAATCTATTTTGAATCCAGGCGAATGGAAAAAGTGGATACAAGCATTTATCTGCAATTTTTACTATCTGGCTAAAAGACTAAAAAAATGAGGAGTTCAGACTGGCTCCTGAGCCTCTTCTCATTATTCTATAATGTTACTTTGACAATGACCCTTTCTGGCTTTGCCACGGTTCTGCACTTCTTGTTAGACATTCATATGAACTGTCGTCATCTGGTTTTCAATCTTGGGTCTAAAAAAAATTACTTTTGGATATAAATTTGGATTAATCGAGAAAATGTTATGAAATCGGATTTCAAGACAGGGTGGGTTCTTGCATCTGTCCTAACAATATCAGGTGTACTTCTTGGAACATATGGAGCCGTTTCAGCCTTTACTGGAAATCAGTCAAACATAACGCTAGCAGATGCCAATTTTGCCCCGCTAGACGGAACAACAAATTATCAAATCAAATTAAATGTTAACTATTCTGTATCTGACCCTGCCCTAATTGGTCAAAAATTGAATGCCGTCATGAAGGTACATTCATCAAATGGGTCGGTGATAAAAACCACGTCTTATCCCCTGGGGTTCACTGCTAATAATACGGGCACAATACAACTATTAACCAATATTCCAATAGCAATCGCACAGAACATTACGACTGAAACTTTCCTCACAGATCTAAACAAGACAAATATTTTATCAAACCCTGTTAAAACGTTACCAACTATAGCTCAACCTATAAAATCGTCAGAATTTACGCCAACTGTCATCAAAAACAAAACATGAATTCGACCGCTACCGAGCACATCTAGGCGGCATGTTAGCGCCGCCTAGTGAAGAGATTTCAAATACTTGAACGTAATTGAAAACTAAAATACAATCATTGTGTATGGATATGATGTTTGAAGAATGGCATTTACACAGATGTGAAACGTGTGATGATTATTATCGACATGATGATTACAAATGTAATAAATATACAAATTGGGGAAAATGTAAAAAACGTAGATAGAATGAATTAGATAAAATCGCAGGACAACTTAAAAGGGATTATCAGTATTTTTAGAGACAAAATATAATTTCAGAAAATTACAATCTAATCGTCACTTGTGGAGAGGAGTATTATTCATGACTTACCCTGATACTATAATTGGCTATTTCTCAAATTGGACCACTTTCAGGACTTACGGTAAAATCAAAAAGTGCTTTGGCTCCTGATCCGATATCCATGGGCGTGGTTAGTGCTACTGATGTCCCGACTTCTTGGTTTTTGATATTGTAAAAAGTTGCCATAACTAGTACGTATCTGATTACAGAAGGCGAATCATTTTCAATCTCCACAACAACATGAAAGTAATCTATATCATCAATATAACTCCTAAAACTCAAAATCTTCACAGGACCAGATGACTGACCGAATCCTAAAGTAAACGAAAATGCAATTAACATCACAGATACAAACATGATGGGAACTATCCAGATGTGTGGTCTTTTTGGCATCATGCACTGTTGACAATAAGGTTCGGTACCGGTTACCAAATCTCCTATCATCTACTTCATTGGGCACAATGTGATATAGGATTAGTGGGGGATTTGTATAGCGCAGGTAGTGAGGTGAGTTAGACTCAGTATTTCTACCGTACCTTTGTGTAACGGTAAAATTATTCCCATGACAAGGTAAGTTGGTAAAAATTAGATAATTATTTGAGATTATTCTATTAGCCTAATAATAAAAATTGAAAACAAGATATTTGCTTTAGTTCTGGCTTCAGTACAAGCAAGCAATTCTTACCCTGTGAAAACTCTTCAAACGGACGGATGTTGCACTTGGTCCTTTAGAGTTTGAGCATGCGTTCGTTCGTAGGGGATTAGGTTCGTGTACTTATCATTCAGACTTGCGATTAATATCGGGCATAGTATTAACAAGGTTGAGCAATCCTTGTCTATTTCCCCATGACATATGCTCGTTTTTAATGCTGAAAATGTTACCATTTAAGTCTTTGTTGGAATAGATGAACCAAGTTAAGCCAACCATATATAGGACAGAATTAATGACAGCAAGCAATGAGAAAACAATTAGTTTTAATCATCCCAATACTTGCAGCAATGATAGGCATGCTAGCGATAGTAGGTCTGAATTCTGCAATCGCACAGAACATGAGCACACCAGAGACTAACATGACTGGTGGAA
>JAKEIK010000058.1 GCA_022545895.1 Nitrososphaeraceae archaeon
ACAAAATAGTGATATTTGGAGAGCATGATTATAGATTTGATGTGCCCAAATCCAAAATAACTTTTGTAGGTAGAAATGTAATTCTGGGAATGGATTGGGACGAGTTGTTCAAGTATAAAGTGGATAAAAATACTCCACTGCCGACGGGAGAACCAGTTGATAAATTAGCCAGAGAAGAGCATGATATCATTCAGAAAAGGAAGGATGAGGACAAGAAGAAGGATCCGGACAAGACAAGCGAAGTTATCATAAAGAGGATGATAGAAGATAATGATTCTGCTTCTGGGAATATAGAAGGAAAAAATATTCTCGATGTAGACACTCTCTCTACACAGAGGCAAGATAGGTTTTGGGATGCGTTGAAAGAACGCTACCAGTATAATACTTCGATAAAGCGTGGTCAGGATTTTCTTCGTAAACACGTAAGTTCCAAGATATCACTAGTTATTATGTTTGTAGACCTAGTTGGCTCTACTAAAATGAGTATGACACTGCCGGCGGACAAACTGGTTACAATTATCAGGGCATTTTCACATGAGATGTCCTCTGTGGTGGAAAGTTATGACGGATTTGTACTGAAGTACGTGGGCGACGCAGTCATAGCATTCTTTCCTTCCGGTTTTAACAAATATCTTACATGTGATAAGGCAGTTCGTTGTGCAGAATCAATGATTACTGTTGTAACTACTGGACTTAATCCAATATTAAGTAAATATGATTACCCAGCCTTGAAGTTAAAAATTGGTATAGACGAAGGGGAAAATGTAGTTGTTCAATATGGATACGACAGGAGCTCACAAATCGACATACTTGGGTATACGATGAACGTAACAGCAAAGATAACTTCCATAACTGGTCCTAACAAAATATCTGTAGGGGAGAATGTCTATAAGTTATTACATCCGAATACACAGGAACGATTCGAACTTGTATCAAATCTCGGTAATGATTGGAAATATGTTGCTCCCGACACTGGGAAAATTTACAAAGTTTATACATTCAAATAGAAACATTATGCTATCTAGATGCCAGGTAGATAGTTTTATTGTTAACCCTATTTTGCAGATCTAGTCCAACTAATATTACCATCAAAAAATTTGGATTTGGTGTCTCATCTAAGTCTACTTCTAGTCTTGCAGGATCCTGACAGGTACAATGGCAGCGATCTGGTACAAAACATGAGTCTAGATTTGCATGTCGTGGATGTTCTTGATTGCATTCTGGTGATAAATTTAGTCAGATGACATCATTTGTTAGTATAAAGCATAAATGGATAATGATGGAACAGCATAGATAGAGCTGATTTGTTTATTCTTCTACTGTGCAATATTTTGCTAGCTTACTCATTAAATCTGTCCAACCCTCATTGTGGCTTTCAATGGATGTCAATCCTTTCTCTTTTCCCGTGAAGCCTAAATGGGTTAGTACTACTTTTGTTTTGTTAGGCCCAATCTCTTCTAATTCCCAAACTACAGTAGTTTCAGGAAAATCAGGTGTATCCAAGACTATCCAGCTATAGGATAGTTTCTTATTCGGAACAAATTCCTTGATAGTCCCTTCGCTAATGTAGTCTCTATCAAGTTTCCACTCAGGATGAATTTCTTTGAGTATAACAAATCTCATCTTTCCTCCAATTTTTGGTACTAGAATTGCTTGATCAGGAAACCATTGAGTTAATTCTTCCGGTTCGGTTATTGCTTTGAAAACAACTTCGGATGATGCATCAATAATTATTGTTTTCTTTATTTCTAAATTGTATTCATCGCCTATTGACATCACATATTCCAATAGGTTGACATATTTAAATATTTATATACTTATATAACTATATAATATATAGATAAATTCTATGGGTTCACCTTGGAAAGCACTTTCAGATGATAATAGAAGACGCATATTGTTACTGCTAAAGAGAAGGGCATCATCACATCATCACACCTACTGAAATAGCTAAACACTTTAATTTTACAATGCCAGGAGTATCAATTAATCTTCGTATTCTGGAAGAGGCTGATTTGATAACAGAAAAAAGGAAGGGGAAAAACAGATTGTACTCTTTGAACAGAAAGACAACTTCAGAGTTAGTGGGTTTTTTGATGATATGTATAACTATGAACTAAAGTCGCTGAAGGAATATGTCGAAAACAAAGAGAGGAACAAAGGAAAACCATATACTGGCAAGAAATGATGTTGACAGGTTCGTTTAGAAACTTACATTTTTGTGAAGCATTCATGTCAGTCGGTCCTGAATCTTAATGCTTCACTATTGCTCCTGATTGGTACTTATGGTTCAATGCATTATCTACTAGAATACCAAATTAAAAAACAAAGATTGAAGTACTTTATTTATCCTGCGTAAATCATTAGGGTTAAACACTGATTATTGCTTCTCATTTAGTCTTTGATGACCAGTAAGTGCCTCTAGATTTCTTCCACTTCTGATAATCTTCCATGATCTTCAGGTGGTCAAATGTCCTGACAATCTGTTTATTTTTTAGTTCTTTGTAAGAAACCCATTCAAATGAATCAGCATCATCTCCAGCTCTGACTTCACCAGCAATTATTTTTCCTATGAAAACTATGCTGATTACATGTCCACGTGGATCTCTTTTAGGGTCGGAATATACACCTAAAATGTCTGTTGGTTCTATAGTGAGGTTCGTCTCTTCCGTCATCTCTCTTACCGCTGTATCTTCAACCTTTTCTCCTTCATTCACAAAACCACCTGGAATCGCAAGCAAACCTTTGAATGGTTCATTCTTTCTTCTTATGAGAAGCAGTTTATCGTCTTTTTCAATTATAACATCAACGGCACCTGCGGGATAATGATATTTGCTCATATACTTACGTTATTTGTCTAATTCTCCATTATTGCTTTTTCTTCAGTCTTTGACTTGAACACGATTAATGCCCTAATTTGAACATCTATTAGATCCAAAATATATTGTGTTTAAAAGGTGAATAATGCCATTAAAGGAGAATTATCATTGAAGTGGAACTCTTATTAAATTTGTAGTATATTCATTATCAATGGGAGGAATCCTTGAATTCTTAAAGCGTTTTTTTCTTAAACCTGAACCTATCTTGAAATGTTATTTATGTGGTAGAACTTTGGGAACTGGAGAGGAGTTCGATAACCATTTAAGAACAGTTCATAGATAGAAAATAAGGATGTACGAATGAGTTTCTTCATGCTAAAGAGTCATTTTGATTAGGATATTGAGAAAAGTTAAGCAAGCAAAGAGTGACAAAGTCATTATGCACAATGAGTTTCGGCTAAACGTTTAAACGCTATATGTTAAGCAGGAAGGAAAGAATCATGGAATCCTTGAATCTTTTTGAGTCATTGATATGTATTTCGCCATTTGTTCTCTACTATGCTCTTGAAGTAAATGTGATTCGTAAGCATCGCATCTTAATTCCGTGTCACAAATATCACATGAATAGTTACTAGAAGCCTCTAGACAATCAGCACAGAGATCTCCATATGGTTCGCTACCGAATCCGTTAGAAGCTATGATTTTCTCTTATGTACATCGACTACATAATGCTTTTTTGCCAATGTTGTTCTTTTCCATCCGTCGAGTTAATAATTGAAGTTACATCTATATTGAATTCAAAACGGTGTTAGGATCTTGATGCCCATCATTTCTTTCTACAATGGCGTCAACCTTGATTGGCAGTGATGCTATCACCAATTACAAAGAAGGTCAGTTAAAACAATCAAGAATTTTAGACCGCGATGTGCTGCTAGGCTGGAATGGTATTGACTCTAAAGTAGATTATGTTTTCATCTTGGCTTATTTATTGCGTCTGACACTTTAGGTCACAATTACAATAGATTTACTAGATATCATATTATACCCTAGTCCGTAATTAATCAATGATTACACCATATCAAATATGTATCCGTATATCATAATACGTAATCAATTATTTGCAGCAGCTTCATTTTGATGTCGCAATTATAGGTGGAGGAATATTAGGTTGCTCTATTGCCTATTTTTTAGCTTCTTTCTCAAATGCTTCCGCGGTTGTTATTGAGCAAGAAAACAATTTTGGAATGCATGCAAGTAGAAGAAATACAGGTAAGGTCCATGCTCCGTTTCTCTATGATCCGGCCAAACGAAGTCTCACGGCCAAAGCTGCACTAAAGGGATTTGATATGCTAAGAAAATACTGTAAAGTGAATAGCCTGCCATTCAAAGAAGATGGGGTAATGGAAGTCGCAACCTCTGAGGGGCAAATAGACACTTTGCATAGATACTTAGAATGGGGCTACAAAAACGGCCTGACAGAAGATCAATTGAAATTTCTAGCCAAAGAAGAAGTAGCAAAAGTTGAACCTAATGTCAGTTGCCATTCTGCAATTGTTTGTTTTAGAGATGCGTCAACAGACTACGAGCTCATTACGAAGCATCTCATGTGTGATGCCCAAAAGTTCGGATGCCGTGTGATGCCCAATAGCAGATTCAGGAACTTTGCACATAATAACCATCTGATTATTCGGACTGAGGGAACCGAAAAAGAAATTATTGCGAATTATGTTATAAACGCTAGTGGAGGATATTCCTTAAATATTGCTCATGGTGTAGGCCTGGCTACAGAATACAGAGATCTCTATTTCAGAGGCGAATATTGGCAGGCCCCACATGAATACTCTGATCTGACTCGTATGAGTATTTATTCCGTTCCCAAGTATTCAGAATATCCATTCCTCAATCCCCATTGGATAATAAGAGCCGATGGTAGAAGAGAAGTAGGACCAAATGCAGTGCCGGTATTTAGCCCTTATTCATATGAATGGACGGATGATTTAAAAAACTCTATGGCAAAAATTTTCCAATCATCTACCAGCATAGGCGTAATGAGACTAATGATGAATTCACAGTTCATACGACTTGCGTCTAAGGAGTTTTGGAGCTCTATATCTAAAAGAGCGATGGTAAATAGGGTAAGACAATTTCTTCCAAGTCTGAAATCATCTGCTTTTACTACACGAGGTGTAGCTGGTATTAGATCCTCTTTAACAGATAAAGAAGGAAATTTTGTACCAGAGATGTTAATTTTAGAAAATGATTATTCTCTGCATATCTTGAACTACAACTCTCCAGGAGCTACCGGCGCGCTACCGGTTGGAGCAAAAATAGTATCGGGATTACTTGAGAAAGGCTACTTGCATAAATCTTCTGAGAAAGGAGAATCCTTATGGGATATTAGTGAAATTTTAGAATAAATTGAATTTGAGTTTTCATCCTTCTTCATCCTCATTATTATTGATTGTATTTTGAAAAGAAACGTAATATCTTATAATAGGGCGTGATAGTTGCTTTCGATATTGGGGTTGTTGTCTAGCTTGGTATGATGCCAGCCTCGGGCGCTGGAGGTCGCCGGTTCAAATCCGGCCAACCCCAGTAAAAATAATAATAATGGAGCCCAACCCTGCATCTTCTTACCAGATAACTATGAACAAAGAGATGTTAGGCCCCAAATTAAAATGATAAAGGATGCTAATAGTGATGGCATCTATGATTTACAAGCGTATCCAGGCGGACCCACGACAATTGTTGGCGTGGGCGACAATCATTTAGGTTATGTGGGCTTTAGAAGCACATCTAACTCAAAGGTACTATTGGATGACGATGCAATGGATGTCATAGTTAAGGACTGGAGAAGGTAACTTGCGTCTCGGATGCTATGCTGAGGAAAAATCAAACGAGCGGATACACGATGGAAAGTTGGTCATGATTTTTTGTACGCGCGGCAACAACCTTTTTTCGCAAGAGTCGTTACCAGAGTTTTTCAACGTAAATAATTAGATTAAAGTGCAAGTATCAAATTAGCAACTTGGACGTACAGCGTTATGTCAAAGTGACAATTACTCTAGCCTAGTGAAAGGCGACTTTCAAAACGGACAAGAAAAAAGGAGTATTAGGCTATTGTCTTGCCTAAAGACGCGTCGAGCCTAATAGGAGGGCGTAGGGCCTAAAGAGTTGGTTTCATTAGTGATGCATCTACTTAGCGCATCTTGTTGTATTTGGGTAAACCCGGGTTGGACGGCTGCCAAGAGACTATTAACCTCGGTCAATACCATCTTTCTGTCATGGGCAGTCATATTTCCATTTGTCAGCACATCCCATATCCCGGCCATATCAGTAATTGGACCGCTACCTCCCAACTGTGTTATATATTTATTTATAAGCGATATAGTGTTGTCGGTAGGTATTAGGGAGACGAAGTTCTGTATATTTTCAGTCCAATTTTGAGTATCGTCAGTCCCTACTTCCGTTTCGCCAGTTGTCTTGAAACAGCCCGAAATTGGGTCATTTTCGAGGCCTTGCGCTACCGCAAATGACTCCGAGAGCAAGGTCACTGCTGTGAGTCCTGCTGCAGCAAAGATTAGTACTACGAACAAAGCCACGACTACGACTTTTTGGGAAATATTTGTCTTGATCCTCATTGCAAGGTATAGTAACCGTAACTTGCATATAAGAAAGCTCTACCATTTCAATAGTTTAAAGTCT
>JAKEIK010000059.1 GCA_022545895.1 Nitrososphaeraceae archaeon
CTTGCCATCCCCATGATATTTCTTAATTTGTTCTAGCATTATGTCTGTGTAAAGGTCATTAGAATAAGTGCCGTTATCAGGTCTAGGAACTACCTTGTCGTTACGCATAAAAAGTGGATTACCACCTGCCTCTTCAGAACCTCCATTAAAATGCTGAGCTCCACCTGCAAGTAGGGTAAAAACATCTTCGAATCCTCTCTGATATGGACTTGAACCATTTTGTAACCCATGTCCGGAAAGATGCCACTTTCCTGACATAATTGTGTGATAACCTGATTCTTTCAAAAGTTCTTCTACAGTCACTACTCGGTTGTTTATGTACGTCTCATAGCCTGGTTTACCAACCTGGTTTGGTGCTATATTCTCATACATCGTGCCTATGCCGCCAATATGATTGTCAACACCAGTAAGGAATGCTACTCTGGCTGGTGAACATACTGAATTTGTGTGATAGTTAGTTAGTATTTTCCCATCTTTTGCTAGTGTGTCAAGATTTGGAGTTGTAATTTCACTACCGAAAGGTCCAATATCTGAATAGCCAAAATCATCTCCCATTATCACCAAAATGTTTGGAGGTTGGCTTGTGGGAGTTTGTGCGTAAACATTACTATAAAAAGATGGTGTCCATGATCTCATAGCAGCTCCAAAAACTAATGATATTACAGTTGCAAACACAATAACAGTTGCAACCCTACTTCCGCAACTACCCTTCACATGCCAAGTTAATTAAACCAGATATAAAAATATTCTTGATATTTCTACAAAGTGATAATGATCTATGAACAAACCTTCAATACCTTCAATACCTTCAATATCTTCATGGTAATATTTGTCTATTGTAATCTTCTGCAGAGTCAGTTTATTTTCTCATTCCGCAGTGAGCCATTAGTACCACTGACGAGAATATTATTTTCAACAATTGATGTAACCGTCTAGTTCGTTTCAGTTATTGTTGCATTTGTTTGATTTGGAAATATTTTTCGTATGTGTTGACCTGTAGTACATATATCATCAGGATCATCAGAGGTGACTTGAATTGCGTGGACCTTGTTAACTTTTGTAAAGTTTTGATTGCGATCTATATACTCAACTGTACTATTACTAAAACGAGGCTTTCCATGAGTTCCTTCGGTAAGTAAACATTCATTTAACTTTATTTCCTTAGACAAGATATGATCCACTGAATAATACGGCTTATTTGAACTACCTTCGGCGACCGTTATCTGGAAAATTCCTTTGTCCGTATTAAAAACATACGCTTCATATCCTTCATCTCCCATTGAAGGATCATAAGACCCACCAGCAGTACCTTGGACAGTAATGAACGGATTTCCCTCCTTCATTCCAAAACCCGTTATGATGTAATCTTTTTCATTTAATTTCAATCCGTAAGCAAGAGATGTTAAGGTGCCTAAGAATAAGATTGCAGTGATTATATGCACATAGAAGATTCGACTATTGAGCATAACAATAATCTTTACGGTAAAAGCATAAAAATATTGCCTACAAAACGTAGTTAAAACTATCTAACCTGAATATCATATATCGACAAAATTCTCGTGAGTTATAAATAAAGACTCAGGTATGTGATTGACTCAGAAACATACTAATACTTTGAATTATTGACAATGAGAATGAAAAGAATAAGGCTAAGGGCCAAAGTAGGAATGGTTACCGGTGAAGAAATATCATTGTCAGCTTATATGTTTCCAGCTATAATCAATTTTAGACCACCATAGTGATATGAAATAGGCTTTTTTTATTATTAATTTCTATATCATGCGTCCACTTTAGCATTAGTTATGATGTCTCAGCAGTTTAAATTCATAGTTCATGAGTAACTTTATCCTTGAGCCTTCTAATTGCGGATAGTTCACTCACTTTCTACATAAGATTAGTTTCGCAAGTATTATTTTCTTTTTCTTACATCTTATGTCGATACTCGGACTCCAAATCGCTACTCAAAACGACTGGATGACGAGAAAGAATTCAACGCCGTGGTTGAATGGATGAGTTTATCACCCATATGGACGGTCATCCATTCAATCGTGGATCATTTTATTTACAATTGGTTTCATGCCTTTCATCTCCGATTATTTTCAAATTATGGTGAGAGTTGAGGTATGCACTTCTGCTCCAGACAGTATCTAATCAGACCATGAAAAACCTGCCGCCTTAGTTGAGATCGCTTTATATGATATGTCTACAAAAACCCTTTGTGAATTTAATCGCATTTAGGCGAACAGTGCTTGGAATAACCATTTTATTTCTA
>JAKEIK010000008.1 GCA_022545895.1 Nitrososphaeraceae archaeon
CCTGAATTACACCTAAATAATATTTTTAGTTATTCTCTGCTATTTTTTCAGACGCAATGCGTCTGTAATTCAATAGCTTTGCATTGTTTGGCTCCATTTTTAAAGACTTATCAAAAATAGCAAGGCTTCTCTGTAATTTCCCTTTGCAAATTGTACGGTACCTTTGTCTCCTATGGCTTCTGCATGGTTTGGCTCTATTTTCAAGACATCATCATAGCATCTATCAGCCTCCTCCACTTCTGAAATAATCATATGAGCGAAGGCCTTGTCCATCAGGGTACTGATATGAAGCGGACGAAGTCTTAGTGATGTGTCATAATCTGCTATTGCCTCTCTAAACTTGTTTTGTCGTCTGAGTGCATACCCTCTATTGTGCCATAAGGCAGCGCTCCCAGGATCTAGATCCTTCGCCCTGTCATAACATTTCATGGCTTCGTCTACCTTGTCTGCTTCCTCGTTTATTAGACCAAGGTTGATCCATGCTTCCGCATATTCAGGATGCATCTGTGTAGTATATTTCAGATATTTCAAAGCCTCGTCTTCCTTCCCTTGATCTAATAAAATGTTCGCAAGGTTGTTAAGAGCGGCCACATTGTCTGGATCGATTTCGAGAGTTTTTTCATAATATTTCTGTGCCCTATCTCTCTTTCCGTTCAGTGCAAGTGAATAACCCATACTATTCCAATATTCGGCGTCATCCTCAGGATTCAATACTTTACCTTTCGTCTAAACTAGTTTCATTTAAGCATAGCCGCTTTAAAATAATGGCTGAACCTAAACTATATTTTTTTACTTTTAAATATTCACTAATTGTCTTCGTAATTTAGTATTATTTTTTGCCAAAAAGGTGCCGTTTGGGGGGCCATTTGCCTTTCGCAATCAAAGGTTCATCAGAGTCCAGAACATAGAATAAATATTGAGTGCCAAAAGCCGCCTTTAATAATCCAGCACCAAAATAAGATGCGTTTGACGTTAAAGACAATATTCCGATAATGTCTAACAATCTTTCAGAAATTAATTGAGGAAAATAAGCCCGATTATTGAACGGAATAAGTCTGTGTGTTGCTAAAGATGTTTCCCCCACTAGTACGACCAAGACTTAATAAACAACAATTATACAGACTCAATGCAAATGGTGCAAGGGCATAGGTTTTCGATACTCCCACATCATTCAAGATACGTCAGTCTGCTTCTCATTCTTATGGTCATTGTCATAACTGGCAGTAGTATGGTCAAAACAATTAAAGTAAACGGTCAGGTTTTAGGTTCATCTTCTACACCTTATCCAGAACTCACCAATAATGGAATAGAATGTGATGTAGTTGAACATCTCACATTTCATACTCATACTAACCTTAGTATGATCATTGATGAGAAGCAACAAAAGATTCCGGCCGGCATAGGGATCATTCCAGCAAAATGTATTTACTGGCTACACACGCATGATGACAGTGGTCTGATACATATGGAATCCCCGATAAATCAAAGTTTTACGTTAGGGCAATTCTTTGAGATATGGGATAGATTTGAAAGTACTAATTCCACTTTGCTAGATAGCATTTTAGCCGGGAATTTCACTGGCCATGTTGATATATTAGTCAACGGCAAGAATCAAAGTGATCTTGATTACTCAGATATTCAATTGAAAGATAAAGATCAGATTACATTGCATTTTAATAGTTAATTCTAACACAATTTATTACATTACAAAGTTGTCATCAAGTAACACACGATTTCTAGAGTAGTCTACGTCGACAGATATTATGACTGGGATCGATTTTGACTTGACTGCTTCTTTCAGTACCAAAGAGAATTCTTTAGTTGATTTAATATTGTATCCTATTGCTCCAAAACTCTCTGCAAGTTTAGCAAAATTGGGGTTATTAAATTTGGTAAATGCACTTCTTCCAAATTCATGTATCTGTTTGAAAGATATCATCCCGTAATCATAATCGCACCAGACAATTACTATTAGTGGTAAACATAATCTTACTGCAGTTTCAAGTTCTTGAATATTCATTAAAAATCCACCGTCACCGCACATTGCGACAATTTTTTGATTTGGATTTACAAGTTGTGCTGTTATAGCTGCTGGCAGGGCAAATCCCATTGAACAAAAGCCATTGGGAATTATACATGTATTTGGATTGTAGGTGTTGTATATTTTTGCGATCCAAAGTTTATGCGCTCCAACATCAGATATGACCATATCAGTTTCGTCAAGGGCGTTTCTTACGTCAAGTATTAATTTTTCAGGTTTTATCGGATACGACAAATCATTTTTATACTTTTCCAATCTCCCAATTATTTCGTTTTTGATTGTTTTAAATAGCTCTGGTGGTTCTAGATGTGTAATTATCCGTCTGCTTTTTTCTTCTTGTTTTGTAATTCTTTCTATTTCTTCCAAGACGGCACCCATAGTATATTCAATATCTGCAGCGATCTCTATGGTTGGAGGATAGTAAGTATCAGATTCAGCCGGTGTAAAATCGATGTGAATTATCTTTTTATCTAAATCTCCGTTCCAATGTTTAGGACTATATTCAACAAGATCGTACCCTATTGCGATTACCAAATCAGCTTCTTTCATAGCTATTAAAGCATGATCTGCCTCTCTTATTCCAATTGTATGGAGATGGCGTTCAGACTTGTCTGAGATGACTCCTTTAGCCATGAATGTATTCATTGAGCATATTCCTGTTTTCTCTACAAATTTTCTTACAGACAAACTTGCTCTACCTCTTATACATCCATTTCCAACCAAGAGTATGGGCGTTTTTGACGCAAGCAGTAGTTCCGCTGCTTCTTCTATCAGGTCTTTATTTGGTCTCGATCTAAGCACTTGCTGAGCCTTGATAGGTTTTATTTCAGATTCCATTTTTGCTATGTCTTGTGGCAGTTCAATATGCACTGCGCCAGCTTTCTCTTCCAACGCTATTTTAAATCCTCTACTAACAATTTCTGGAATGCTATCTGCATTTCGTACTGACCATCTCCACTTTGTTATGGGTTTGAACATAGTTACGGCATCCATGTTTTGATGCGCCTCTTTATGCAAAAAATCGGTGTCAGTTTGACCCGTTATTGCTAATATAGGAGACCTGTCCATATTTGCATTAGCTACTCCGGTAGTAAGATTTGTTGCACCCGGTCCTAGTGTAGAAAGACATACACCCACTTTTTGTGTCAACCTGCCGTACATATCGGCCATAAAAGCAGCCCCTTGTTCATGCCTTACTAATATGAATTTGATTCTTGAATCCAACAACGAAATCATCAAATCACTAGTTTCTTCCCCAGGTATGCCAAAAATGTAATCGACTCCTTCGGCCTCCAAACATCTTATAAACAAGTCTGATGCCTTCATCACAGTTTATTGACTACAATCATTATCGCCCACGTTCTATTATATGTACCCCGGGCATTTGTCCTTTCACAATGATCTCCCAAGAAAGAACTAATGTGGAATTTCCTGGCTCATTTGTATTTCATCCAGATTACAAGTGAATATACTTTCACCTGCTGAATAGACTGACAAGTTGTGGATAGGTCACACAATGGTAGATATACAAACTGTCCCTGACTAAAGCACCATAAATAAGAGTCAACATATTGGGTACTAAAGTAAATGATAGTATGGAAAGTATTGCTTTAGTATAGCCTTTAACAGTACTGCAATAAAGGTATCAAATTGAGGTGAATGGATATGACACAAGTAGCATGTCGGCAGAGTATATTAGAAAGCCCTTTGATTGCAAGAAGATGAAAAAACCTCGTTGCAAGAGATTAGCAGGAAATTTTCTATAAGGCAATTAAACTGAGAAAATTTCCTGAGTGTCAACTTGGTTTTGAGTCAAAATTCACGGTTATATATCGCAAAAACTACTAATGGTATCAACAAAATGAAACAGGATGCCATCTTACATTTCTACAGGATACTGGAAAATTCCCTTCATGAAAGCGATATATCCAAAATAAATGAGGGAGATATCGATGCATGGTCAGAATCGTTCAAAAAAATAATAAGAGAAAGTAAAGAACATGGAGGTAAGGGAGTATTTGTCCCATTTTTGATGTGGAAGTTGGGTGAGATAAGTCCTGTTGAGGCGAACAATAACTTAGAAAAGAGAAAACAAGATGAATGTCTTGTTAGTTATGATCATAACAATGTTGAATATGTTATCTGGGTGTTGTCATTAATGTTTATGTCATGGTCTGTTACAAATCTTAAACGAAAAACACAAAATGGACATTGTCAGAACGTTAATCATTCACATGGTGATAAGAATCCCAGACTTTGTCAAGAGGGAACAAGATTTCATCAAGAATTTTACGACGAATATATTAAAACTTTCAAAGATTTACTGGCTCATGTAGATTCCGTAGAAAATATATAAAATTGAATTTTCTCGTGCATCTGATACACTGACAAGGGGTACTTCTATAATCATAGAGAATTCATTTTTTTGTGCGTGCTGCTTCTAGCCTACATTTATAGAAATTTAACTTCATGAAGTCCAGCAGATTAGTTTCCCGAAGTGTTAGTTAGTATTTAGTGGGTTATTAGTAGTGGAATTAACGCATAAACAATTTGCCCTAGACGTTCTGAAGAATGCGGAAAATGACGTACAATAAAAGCAATGTGGTAACAAGATAATTTGTGACAAAATTCTTTTGAATCAATTGGTAAATAGTTAGCAAATACCAGTGCACAATAGTAAAAGAAGGAATCATCTTCAGTCAAACTTCAACAAAGTCCAGACCTACCGGAATATAGGGGATTCAAGATTAGATAAGAAATGAATTAGACAAATAATAGCGTGTTGTAGAATCCCAAAATGTCTAGGGCCACACACTGTCTGCACAGAAGCAGAAACCGTAGCTTCTAAATAGCTGTTTTGTGATTATATTATTAGCAATTATGGCTCAGCAACAACTATTAGAGCAAGAACCATCTGTTTCGCAAATTCTACGTACATACAAAAAGGAGTTAACACAGAACATTGATCGACACGCCGATGGTTCCAATATTAGTACCATGAGTCAACAGCTGAATCAAGAATCATCTATTTCTCAAATACTACGGACATACGGAAAACAGTTCAGACAGATTAGAAAGCAGTATGCCGATGGAGTTGGTGGAAGATGTGTTATGGGTGTCATTATGTCATATTATGGTTGGGATGGCAAATGCATTACTACCGCAGAAAGAAGATTATACGCTGCACTAGTTGCGTTGAGACAGGCCGGCATCAGTAAAGAATTATTGATAGAACTGAATGATTCTGGTGCGACATTCGAGGAGATTGCTGATTATCTTGACAGAAATCAAGGGTTGGCAAATCTCAATAGGTAGTCGTCAAAATTTAAATTCTTTGTCCAACTATTGAATATTATTTGATCATGTTAATCCTTCAACGGGAGCAAAACCATGATAATATGGAATTTGGCCTAGTTCTTCCTTAGGCGGAATATCTGCAATAGAAATAAGGTGGCCATCAGGATCTTGAATTATAGCATGCTTTCCAAATGATTCCTCCGTTAACTTTTTGTAAAACTTGACACCTTTCTCCTCAAGCTGCTTGCAAACACTTTCTATGTCATTGACGGTAAACCCTACCAGCATATTCGGCGACTCGCTAGAACTCGTTCTTTTGGGATGCAATGCAAGTACTGCTCTTCCGCTTTCATTTACAAACTCTACCCAATCTGGAGACTCGTGTTTTATTTTCATACCCAGAATATCCCGATAAAACGTGACAGATTTCTCCATATTCTCAATCAGGAGTATCGCTGCACCTACTCTTTTGAACATCTAATTTCTCTTTGTCACGGAGAGATTTAAACTTGGTCGTGTTATGCTTTGTCTATTCCAGTTGTACTTAAGCCGCTTTTGGGTGGTCTTGCCAGTTTAACACAATATCCTTATATACATGCCTCTACTAATGATACATATGTCAACGACGATTTTAGTGAGCCCGGAACGAAGCAAACAACACGCAATTCCATCCGTAGACCTATCTGAGATATTCAAATGCATTTCTGATGACAAGTCCCTTATACTTTTTAATTCGGTTGCTCATATGAACGAAAATAGTGAACTTTTAATTTCTAAATTGGATATGACAAGAAAACAATTCTATGCAAGAATGGAACGATTAACACGACAAGGCCTGATAATGAGGAAGGGAGGACAATATCATCTTACCACTTTGGGCAAAATAATTTACCATCTTCAGAATACCATTGGTAAGGCTGCAGAGATAAATCAATGGAAGTTGCGTACCATCGACACGCTTGTTGGTGAGAACTGTATGCCATCAAATGAACTTCACATTTTGGTTGATAAACTGATAGAAAACGATGAACTAAGGGCTGTAGTCCATCAGACATTGAGATCATAAAATAAAATAAAATCTAAAAAAGGATTTATGTGTTGACAACATATTGCGACTAAATGAATCTGGTGGGGAACTGGACTTTTGTTCTGCGTGTAAAATAGGTTACTTAAAGCTAACAGGGGAGATAGTGGTCAAGGGAGAATCAGCTGGTGGATATAGAGATATTGGTACCAGAAGAGTATTCAAATGTGATAATTGTGAACGAAGACAAGTCATAGTTGGACATCAAGAATACGTAAGAATAGGAGATGACGTCAAAACTATACTTATCAAAGATAAAAATTAGATAAATTATCTTATTTCATAACTGATATAATATTACTTATCAAAAACAGATTCTTTACAAAATTTTGAAAATAATTTAGTTTAGATTGAAATCCTCAATTTTTTGACGGGTCTCCTAATCTGATGCGGCTCCTGACGCCGGCAATTTTTTTAGCTGAAGATGCGTCGTGATAACATTTGAAATTGCATCTGATTTCTTTATGTCAGTAAAGGTTACATTTGCTATCAGACTTTGAATTGTAGGGTCTCTGATGGTAGTTTTAAAATCTTCAGACCCACCCTTTTTCTTAGCCGTGAACCCATCTGGAAATGAAGATGAATGTATTAAACTTCCATTTGTAGAATACAGTTTCATAATTCCATTTATCTTTTCACCCTCCAGTGACTCATCATTGACTTGATATTTGACGGACATAGTTACTTGGTTTCCATCGACGTTGGACAAGGGTACAAAACTAGCATTTTCCAAAGTCAATAGAATGCTATCATTGTCTGCGAATACATTTTTTGCGGGCATTTTAGCCCCATAAAAGAAGAATTGCATCGAAATTAAGGCCAATATAAGCATGATAGATGTCCTAGTCCTAAGCATACAGCCTTTAGTTAGAGACTGTTTTTATATTCCTTTCAATTCGGTAACAGATAATCCAGCAATTCTATAGGTAAAAGTAAAAGAAGTTTACTGGCTCACTCTACCATTCGCTTTTCTCATACCGCAAAAGTCACAAACAAGTGTCCGCATGCTACCAGTTTGTCTAAATGGATCGACTTCTCTTGCAGATTCTGGAGTTGGTCGAAGGTGTCCTTTTAGGCATTTTGGACACAATTCTAATTCGCTAGTCATTAATGATATTATCACACTATCCTATAAAACCTCAAGGCCTACAGAAGACACCTTAAAATAAATAAGCTATAGTAGTAGCCAAGCTACTTCGCGGCATTTTCCATACCGAAAGCCTAATGTACCGGTTGTACGGCTTCCAGTTATTCGGCACTAATCTTATGCATATAGCATGAATTACATAGAATTAGTATGTTAGTCAGTTTTGCGTCTTCTGGTAAATCTTCATCATTGAATATGGTTCTACAAATTAGACATTGTCTAATCAATCACTGATATATTACGACACACTACCTATTAGATATTTTCTTACCAAAGAGGGTTCATTGGTCTGCGTTACATCTTAAACTTCAAAAAACATCT
Source organism: Nitrososphaeraceae archaeon (assembly GCA_022545895.1). Lineage (GTDB taxonomy): Archaea > Thermoproteota > Nitrososphaeria > Nitrososphaerales > Nitrososphaeraceae > TA-21. Next base: position 7,891 of record JAKEIK010000008.1, read on the forward strand.
GCAGAATTGAAGATATTAAGCATTTACTTTGAATTAGATCTAAGAGGATATGAACATAGAGACCATAGTGTGAGCTGAAGTTACAAAATCCAGAGCCCGATTACCAGCCTGAGAAAATATTGTCACTAGCTGATTTAGGAGTGACAATTCTAACGGCAGCAGAAGTCAATTTATCTTCGCTTAACTAGATCATAATTCCATGACAATTAATACGGGTCAGAGGGTTGCAGTCGTAACAGGCAGCTCAAGCTTCCCCTGGAGCAGTTGGTTCAAGCTTTTGGAAAAATATGAAGACGGCAACAAAGACGTCAAGTATTGGCAATAATTCACCTTATGTAGAAATGGAAAATAACATCAGAGTCATTAAACCAAATGGAACAAAATTCACTACGTCAGTCTGAGGTCGCGAACATGATTTTACGAGCAGTTACGTCTGATAAGCCCGATTTCAGGTCTATAGTTGGAAAAGATGCTGCCATGTCTCTTGAAACAAGAAGAAACATGTCTGAAGGAGAATTCAAAAACTTGATAAAGAAACAACTTAATTTGGGATATTGAAGCGGAGGAAAATACTTGTTTAGGTATCTAGATCAAAGGAATCTGCTGGAAGTCTCCGTCACATCAGAGGTTCTTATCATAGATATCTGTTATGCAAGTAAATTCGATCTTCTTACGGCCTAGCACAATATGATAAGACTTTGGTTATATTGAGAATGAACTATTTAGAAAGAATCCCCTGTTTTACTTCCCCACTTATATTGCTCAAAACGTCTGCAATTCCAATTCCTATTTTCTTAGCAATTATCGCAGCTGTGTTTAGTGAATCCTCATTTATGATATCTTTACCTTGATTAGCAATCTCAGAAGCCGTCTTATTTATAGAAGCCATTGTATTATCCAACAAATCAGATGAATTACCACCAGTTAACTTTGCTAGGCTTTTGTTAATATTGTCAGTAACTGATTTCATATCATATTGAGATGAGTTACTTTGTGCATTTGCTATCATTAGATTGGCTGAAAATCCCAGAGATAGGATAAGGGCCATACTGAGTGCGACAGGGATAATCTCATTCATCTTGTTATCAAGAGTCCTATCTCCTGTTTAATTCTTTCCTTAGGTCGGAGTTTGTACCACTATAATTTGAGTGGCTAGTCCCGTTTGGAGCTTGAATCACAACGAATGGGTCATCATATTCAATCCCTAGATTAAATTTCAACGTATCTTCTTAGGCATGGTAAAAGTAAAGACACTTATGCAGTCTATTTCCAATGCCACATGAGAAATGTCCCATTTCCGCTGCTGTCGATTCGGTCTTCATAGATGGCTACCGTATTGCTTAGAGAAGAGAGTTCACCTGTAGCACCATCATCGAAAACAGCTGCTCCTCTACCTTCGAAAGTGCCATCAGAATTGTAAATACCAATTGCCGTAAAGCTGTACATCGCTACGTCTCCATAATCAGTTACAAACTTTGCGTTTCCTTGACTATAAACAGTTTCATTATTTCGAAAGATATCCGTGCTATTCCCTTTAGCATTGATATTCAATGTCTCGTTGATGATTCCTTTACCAGTAAAAGTCCCCATAGAATTCCCGTTTGATAATTCTGGTTTTTGCACGACATCTTGATAGTGCTCAATGTAAAATGGATTTCCCAATACAATTGCCTCAGACTCATTATATTTGTCAACATTGGTATTTGCTAATGTTGTAGGACTGTTTTTAGCATTGGTATCAGAAATACTCAAGATACTTGATAACGCAACCGCATAGAGAATTAGTGTTAAGATAGTCCCTTTATTTTCTCCCTTCAACGTCCAATTTGCTCTTCCTGTACTGTCTTTAATATGTATCGATGTTATCGACATTTTATCTTTGATTTAACAGAATGTGTAAATAAAAGCGGTATCTTTAGTAGGTTAGAACCTGGAGCTTGTACGGTTTTTATTTTGATAAAATACTACTGGAGCTGCTTTTTATTACATTTGCAAAATGCAAATTCATTCGACAAGCCTTTGATAGTTGAGGGATCCGGTACAGTAATCGATCGAACCATAAACTCTGATAAAAAAAAGGATCGGCCTATAATAATAACCACTCATTTAGCTTACTTTTTTCAAAATCTAATTTCTTTTTATATGATTCGTCAGATGGCGGTTCAAGAAGAGTAGCAGGGCCATCAACGTGGTAAAAATCCGCAGCAACATATCCTGCCTTCCCATTTCCAACTTCCATAAAACAGAAGCCTTTTCCATCGAATAGTGACGATGACTGTTTGTTCTTATCATTTTCGATATCATCTACTATTTGTTGGCTGACTACTTTTGCTTGAGCTTCTGCAAATACTCCAGCTTTAGGAATAGCCACATTTTCGTTCACCTTAATTTCAGTTACATCCCCTATTGCAAAAACATTTTCATAATCTGTCTTTAGACTGAACTTGTCGACATTAATCCAATTATGTCCTTGCTTTATAAGACCAGAATTTCTTATTACTTCAGGTACTTTGTGAGGAGGAATCCCTATAAGCAAATCGTATTTTACCAAATTTCCATTTTCAAACTCCATTTCTCCCATATCCAGTACCCTCTTTATTTTATGGAATGGATGGAAATTGATATGGTGATCATTGAGCAACTTAATAACATCTTTACTCACTTTTGCTCCGGCTACAGGTAACGTAATCGGAGTTGGTGTATAAATATCGATATCAATTAAGTCTCTTGTGCCATTCTTAACTAATATATCATTTATTAGTAAAGATGCCTCATACGGTGCTGGCGGGCACTTATATGGAATAGATGCTATGCATATTGCTATTCTCCCCTTCTTTAATGAAAGTATTCTTTCCCTCAGTTTTGGAACTTGGTCTGGATCATACAGGTTAAAGCCTCCATTTTCTAGAAATCCATTGACTTCTTCGATGGCATATTCCGTACCTAATGCTATGATTAGATAGTCATATTTCAACTTAAGTTGTGAAGACCCTCTGATTGTGACAGTCTTTGAGGTGACATCAATTTTCGTTACTTTATCATTTAGATACCTTATTCCTCTATTTTCTAGCCTATTCAAATCAATTTTAGAATCTTCAAGAGTTCTTATTCCACTTAAGATCCATAAATTTACAAGTCCCATCATAAAATAGTCTTTTTGATCGATAATACTAATTTGGTATTTTACTGATGACGATAATGAAGAAAGATTTTTCTGCAATAAATTAGCAGCTGTCAACCCTCCAAATCCTGCTCCTAAAATTAAGATCCGTTTTCCCTCTGATGACAAGTAGTAAAATGAATAAAGTCGGATCTAATGTAAAAACATTTTTTCGTTATTGCAATATGTGAGCCCTTTTACTCTCAAATAACCCTATAATTGAAAGACAACAGATTCAGTCCGAGGAAAATAGTGCACGATGTAGCAAACCAACTATCAGTATGGTATACATACACTAGCGTATCTCTTCCCGCCAAAATAATATAAAATATCATAACTTTCTGTTGTATAATATAAAAACCACATACTAACAATTTTTTAGCCATTTAAAATATAACCACTATGGTTTAACGAAATATGAAATTGGAGAGCCTTAAATACATCTTAAAAGTTGTCAATGTGTGAATAGAGCTATAATTTCAATATTCCTTCTCACACTTGTATCAAGTATATCAATAGCTTTTCTGTTAAGTTCGTTTCCCACACTTTTTCCTGATGCTATTGCTTCATCCTTTACTACTCAAAAAGAACCGGCTAGTTCGAAATCGGTTTTTAAGATAACTGATGAGATAAAGGATCGCATAAATGCTCTTGTAGATAGTAATAGGACTAAAGCTGCGATTGTTATTGGAATTGTTGATCCGAACGGAACTCAGTTTTATAGCAATGGTAAAATATCTAGTACAAACAATACTACGGTAGACCAAAATACAATTTTCGCCATCGGCTCTAACACTAAAGTTTTTACTACAATTCTTTTAGCAGAAATGGTAGAAGACGGACTTATTAAGTTAAATGATCCAATTGACAAGTATCTTCCACCTAAGGTTACCATTCCTCAATACAAAGGACACAAGATTACCATTGAAGATCTGGCTACCCATACTTCTGGGTTACCTGAATTTCCTCCTAATTATTGTCACAGCTTCGCAATTTCAAATGCACAATCCCTTGATGATAAAGTTCAACGCGTACGAAATCTGATGAGTTGTACCAAAAACTATACAATTGGTCAACTATATCAAGGCCTTTCTAACACTACAATTACAAGAGGGCCAGGTTCAAAATATGAATATTCGACCTTTGGCACAGGTTTGCTTGGTCAAATTTTAACCTTGAAATCAAATATGTCTTCTTATGATGAACTATTGACAGAAAGAATCCTAAATGTATTAGGTATGAATAGTACAAGTATCTATCTTTCAGATGAACTAAAATCTCGATTGGCAATAGGACATTTATCTGGCCGGGAACTTCCGCTATTCAATATTTCAAACCCCCTTGTTCCAGGCGGTGGACTTTATTCATCTGCCGATGATCTCTTGAAATTTATCTCAGCCAATATCGGATTAATTAAAACCAAGTTAGATAGTGCAATGCAAACATCACATTTAATAAGACATAGCAC
>JAKEIK010000060.1 GCA_022545895.1 Nitrososphaeraceae archaeon
ACATCTTCACAATTGTTAGCATTGGTATCTCCTTTCTGGGGGTCAAAGCCTATAACTATGTCGAAACCGCCTCCACAGTCAAAGTAGTCTGCTCCAGGTCCGCCCTGTAAAACATCATCACCATCTCCTCCATACATTTCATCGTTGCCGTCCCCAGCTACTAGGAAGTCATCGTCAAACCCCCCAAATATAATATCGTCTCCACTATCGCCATACAACTGATCCAGGCCTGGACCTCCCTGCATGTTATCATCTCCAGAATTGCCATATACCTTGTCGTCATCAAATCCTGCTTGCAGAACGTCACTATCAGGGCCTCCTCTTAACAAGTCATCGCCTGCCAGACCTATGACTATATCGGGTGCTTTGCTTCCATCAATATGGTCATTCAAATCTGTTCCTATGCACAAATGAACACCTTCGGACCTTTGCCAAACAGTTGGGCATCTATTTCCTATACCGCTTACGCTAGTTACTGGAATTATTGTGAGAACCACGACTAAAGCAAACAACGAAACTACTACAATCATTTTCGGTAACATACACTTCAAATAAATATGAAGGGGTTAATAACAGCTGTGAGTCAAATTTCCTAATAATGTTTCATAACACCGTTCTCATCTTTCAAACTGGATAGAATAAGTTTACCTGGCGGGCTTTCACAATTATTGAACTTTGAAGAAGTACTTCTGCCAGTTGTACTATAACTGGCTTGGTTGAACAGCATTAACGTGGAAATTATTTGCATACATATCAGAAATGCGTTTGAGATCTGTGCTGTTCAGATAATTCCCATCTGAAAAGCTGGCAAAGTTTTCTAATTCCTCCATGCTGGTGATGGTGGGCAAAACAACTGAAACCTGCTTTTGAGAAAGAATGAACTTTATAGCAAGCTCGGTTACATCCCAACCTTTTTCATCAGCGATATACTTCAATTTTTGAACTTTTCCTAGCGCTCCAATAATCCATTCTCTTTTTCTACTATTGCGGTGGTCATTCTTGTCGAATACTGTATTCTCGTTAACTTTGCCTGTAAGAACCCCGGATGCATCAGGAACTCGTGTCATCACTCCTACATTATATTTTTCAGCTTCCTTCAAAAAGGTGTTGCCTGGATCTTGTTCGAGAATATTATATACAGTTTGGAGACAGGTAATGCTTCTTTCTCTAATCGCTAACATTCCCTCATTTTCCCAGCCTATCGCTGGACCAAGAGCTACGCCATGACTTTTAATCGTTCCATCTTTCATGAGCTTTTCTATTGAAGAGAAGAGATCTAGATTTTCTAAAGCTGGCATCTTAGGATTGTGAAGACTATAAACATCTACATAATCAGTTTGAAGGCGTTCTAGACTGTGCTTAAGTGAAAGGTTAATAAAAGTTGAATCATGTAACTGCGGTAATTCGTTGTGACCAACTTGTTCGACATTATAAAAATCGTATCCCCATTTTGTTGAATAGACTATTTCATTTCTCATACCTTTGAATGTCTTGCCTATCAGTTTCTCGCTTCTTCCCTTCCCATACATATCTGCAGTATCAAAGAATGTAATACCTAAATCATAGGCCCTCTTTAGCAGCTTCGTTGCTTCTTCGTCATCTATCTTTCTTCCCCACCAATCTAGACCTATAGTCCAGGCGCCAAATCCTATTTCACTAACATCAATTCCACTTTTCCCAAGTTTTCTATATTTCATTTATCTGCAAACCTCATTAATTTCGTTTGTAATACTCTTAAATTGAGAATCAATTATGACTGGTTTCAGCGATTCTAATTTATTGATATCCCCATTATTCTCAAGAAATCTTACATACTCAGGCATTTCTATGTTAATCCATGATTTGCAGCCAGACCATTCAGGCATGATTTCAAGACTCATTGGCTGGTCAAGTTTGTAAACACGAAGAAGTAATATATTAAGAGGTTTTGTGGGGTTATAATTCATCCGCATCTGAACGTAATTATCATTCCAAATATGATATCTTCGTAGCATGGGAAGAAACGATTTATTTCTTATTTCATAGATTCGTTCAACCTTTGCGTAAGATTTTATTGTTACATGTTTGCTTGGATTGCCATAAAATAAATCATCCATTTTTTCTACGTAATCAGGTTGAATGAATTCCGTTGATTGATGTTCCAAAGTAGGATAGAGCCAAAAAGACTCATGTTTGATTTCAAACCCTTGTCTGTATTCCAAAACTCCGCCTTTTCGAAGCAATACTACCTGTCTGCCATCTTCAAGTGCCCTACATACTACACTCCATTCCTTAAGCGCTGCGATCATTCTTCAACCCAGACTCTTAATAATGGCCTCAACGTCCTTATAAACACAAACTATCATTGGCGTGTCTTTAACAACATATCTGCTTACTTGAGTCTCACGGAGCTTTACAATCAGATCTTGAAAATCCTTCAAATTTTCAGTCTCAAATGCCAACATGAAATCCTGATCACCTAGGCCAAACGAGTATGAAGTATTAAGTCGGATTTGAGGAAATTTTCTTCCTACTGCTATGTGTTCATCCATCATCTTCTTACGATCTTCAAAAGGTAACAGATACCACTCCCTCGATTTAATAAATGGGTACACAACATTATACTTCATGGGTTTGTTATCAGTCATGAATGATGGTATAAGGCTACTAGAATAAGCCGAAGGCCTTGCTGCCGATAAATATAACTCTGAAATATCAATGTATTTTCCAATTACTGTGGAGTAAATCTTTGAAGTCAATATTTGCATTTTTTCAACAGTGTCTGAGATCATCCATATCATAAATTCAGATTCCTTTCGGAGTCCCATGGTAGAATATGTCTCTACCTTCATTTTTGATCTAGCAGTTTCGATAAGCATAGCAAACTCTTTAGCAGCTTCTTCCTTACCTATGTCATTAAGCCATCTCCATTTGGGATCTATCTTGTAAAATGAAAAATTAAGATATAATGTGGACGTGCTTGCCTTGGCATCTCTGGTCTCAATATTTTTTTCAAATGACCCTTTCCTTGATGATTCGTGGACCGACATAAGATTTAGGATAATTATAGAATATTTAAAACTAAATCCAGTACTGATGAGAAGTGGAGAAATTTGGCCTAATCATTATAGAATCAGTTATTTTCAAATAATATTCTTGCGACAGTCTTATTTGAACGAAGGTTATCAGCTGGATAAGATCTGTTTATCGTTTATCGGAGAGTCAGATTGATACTGCTTGTCCCTTATCTGTCTAAATCTTCTGTAATCCTGATCCACATTTAGTGCTGCTTGCAAAATTTTACTTTTGATGCCTCTAGACGAATCTAAAAACATCTTCGTATCTTTCGGAACGCAGTGACCACCTATTCCCTCTCTTGGTTCAAGTATATTCACATTCCATTTTGTATTGAGTGCATCCTTCAACTCCGGAAAATTGATGTGATTTGCTTGACAGTAAAGGTACAGTTCCTCTGCAAATGCAATTTGTAGATATCTATCTGCATTTTCAATTATTTTTGTCAATTCAGCAAGTTCTACGTTAGAAACTGGATGCATGGGTATTCCCATAGTTTCAATATTCCTCTTTGAATCGGCTTCAAAGCCTTCTATGAAATCTTGGGCAACTCGAGGATTGCCTGAATTAGAATCATAGAATCTGATACCAGTACGTAGACAACATTCACATACTCCCCCTATCACTCTGAGCTGATTTACCCCGTGGGTATCCTCATCGAGTGCATACCATCTATGGGGAGCGTGAACCACATGAAGTCTGTGATCCAGCAGCTCAAACACTTTTCGTGAGGTTCCGCTAGGGATTGTACTTTCTATTGAAAGAAGACTGCCATTTTTTGCCTCATTGGATATCTTGTGCACCACTGAAAATAATCCGTCCACATATGGCGCAAATATATCATCAGGTTTATGGGTTGATACACAAATTATAAACACGTCAATGTCTGAAAAGTCCGTTATCTTCTTTATGCCAAATTCTGTCTCGGCACGGTCCATCGTGAATGCGTTAATATCATAGCCATAAACATCAAATCCTCTTTCCTTTACATATTTTGCTACAGGTAAACCAAGTTGACCTAAGCCTATGACTACTACCTTATTAAAGAAACTCGTTTTTTGATCTGAATGTCCTGTCATGTTTGTCTTTTCCGTCAGTGATAGCTCCATGGCGTATTTTATTGTATTAATAGGTATCTAATGATATCGGGTAATGATTAGTGAAGAATATTTTATTATAAAATTATTTACTCAATGTTAGTATGCAACGTAGGTTACATTGATAGGTAACTCTTCTCTACTATGATTCTAAAAGAACAATCCCGAGTTCTTTGAAGTTCTAGCAACTTCCATTATGACGATACTTATAAGTTGTGAAAAATGGCAACAATTTTTCCGAGATTCTCGTACTCGCAAGTTAGATTGATACAAAATTACAGGGCATTCGTTATTTGTGACACGTGTTACTATGAAACGTAGCTGGAGGAAATCATCAGTATGTGCAGATAAGCAACGGACAAGAAAAAAAGCAAGTGCTGGCCACTAGAGTTTAACGTATAATTTTTAGGCAAAACATGATTTAATAACTTATTATCCGGAGCATCTTCGTGGCTAAAACACTTTCAAATCAAGTATTGAAAACTAATGAAAAGGCTCACCCATTTAAGCTAAAAGGCGTAGATGGTAAAATGTCTTCTTGAAGATTTCAATTGTAAATGTGCCCTTGTTGTTTTCATATGAAACCATTGTCCATACGTAAAGGCGTGCATTAACGATCTAAAAAATTTGCAGAATAGTTTTGCTACCTCGGAATTGGAGGTAGTAGGAATTAACAGCAATGATTCTGACTATCAAGACGAGGGATTCAATAATATGGTCAAGTTCGCAGAAAAATATGAGTTAAACTTTCCATACTTAATCGATGATACACAAACGGTCGCGAGAGCATATGAAGCAGCTTGCACGCCTGACCCACTATTATTTGATCATCAGAAGAGGCTAGTATTCCATGGAAGAATAAATGATGCTATCGATCCTGAAGCAATTCCAAAAATTCCCATAATGAAAAACAACGTAAAGAAGGTTCTTGGGGGGCAAAACTCTGGAGATGGACTTTGATCCGTCAATAGGATGCTCGATCAAGTGGAGGACTTAACCATAATTAAATATCACGCCTTTTTCTCCCCGTGGATGCCTCCATTCCGTACCCTTGGCACACGATCCACATTCTATGCATCCCTCGTGCTGTAACATCACCTTATTGTCTTCATGGTAGTAACATCTTGTCGGGCAGAGTACAACCAGCTTTCTTAAGAATTCGCTTTCTGGCTCACGTACTATTATATGGGAAATTGGGTCATCGTTATATCTTAACCTGGCAACTCTTTCTTCTATCGAAGGTGGTACCGGCGTGTAGGAAGGATCAATTTTTTTGCCTAGTTTCAAAGCCACCTCTATTGGCACCTGTACATACGTTTCCTCTGATTCCACTAGAGGTAGGATCTTTTCATATCCCAAGAGATTAGCTATACCTACCGCTAATCCTCTCAATTTTCCACTTGACATGATTTTGAATATGAATCCATATCTCGATCCAACGATTTCCTTTGGTATACTCTTTGTCGATTCAAGAAATATCTTGAGGTACTCTTTATCTATTTCCTTCATGTCGCGAGTATATGGACTCTGCTCTACCAGTGATGTATAGTACTGTCCCATGTAATCCTCAGCAAAGTTATTCTTGTCTATAGATCGTGAAATAGCAAGCGAAGCCCTTACGGCATCGTCGATTCCGACGTTCAAACCCTCAATCCTGGGTCCTATGAATATGCCTCTACCTGCAGCATCGCCCACAAACAGGATGTTTCTATGATATGGTTTCTTCATCCTACATCGCTTTCCATCAGGAACAAGCTTTGCACTATATTCTAATTCCACATAATTGGTAACGAATTTAGTATTATATTTTTCAATAAGCTCCTGCCTAATAGAATCTAGCTTTGCCTTCATCTCTTCAAAATTCTTAAATTTTCCGGAATCTATTAAACGCGTCCTACCTGAACTAGAATAACATGAATATCTAAGTTCTTCGAAGGTCTTTACGAGTTTAGTCAGTGCAAACCGTTTTCTTAACTGTTCTTCTTTTGAAAGTTCTCTATCGATATCAATTGTAATCACTTCATCTTTAATTAATTCACTAACAAATGGATTTTGAATTAATGCATTGACGAGAGTTGATGGTTCTGTCGGCTTAGAAAATAGCGATTCGTAGTGATATACTGCTCCAAGGGATAGAGTATCCCTGTTAGTGTAAATGAACCCTCCGCCTATGTGGTTTAGAGTTACATCACCAGCAAAAAGATGAGCGGCCCCCTCAGAGGTGTCTATTTCAAACCTTTCTTCTATGGTCTCCTCCGGTAATCTTATTACAACTTTGACTCCCTGATATACTTCATTTGGAGAAAATTTTTGTCTCGCACCAGTCAAATACGCAATTTCTGAATTTACTCCATCAGCAGCAATTATCGCCTTTACTTGGAATTCTTCTAACTCGTCTGTATGAATTAGCGTTTTATTCTCGTTAGACCATTGGATATCTCGAACATGGACCCCTGTTACTATTCCCCCTCCTTGTTTTTCTGCACTCTCTGATGCCACACTTGCAAACCAAGAATTCAATTTGTTCAGTAATACTGAATATCCAAAGTTTGTCTGATATTCGTGAGCAGGAGTAAGGTCCAATGTAAAAATCTTGTTCCCCGAGGTTGCATGAAGAATGTATTTACTAATATGTCGTTCTAGAGGAGCTGATGCCTCGAAATCGCTTCCGTAAACGTCTTCCACATTGTGAACTTTGCCATTTCTGGGTCTCTTGGAATAGAGAATTCCACCAGACACATTTTTAGTCCCCACCTGCGGACCGGCTTCTATGAGGACGGCTTGCTTGCCGAGATCCGATAAGTGTTTTAGGGCTGCCAAACCTGTTGAACCTCCTCCAACTATAGCCACATCAAATGTTTCCAATTCTACCTACTCCATATGTGACGACACAATCGGCGTCAGTTTTTGTAACTCTTCTATGATGATCGGAAGAACATCTTCCATTCTACCATTTATGAATAAGTCTGATTCGTCCTTTATCGGGGCGTTCTCATCAGGATTAATTGCTACTACAAATTCTGATTCCTTCATTCCTGCAATGTGCTGAACTGCACCATGAATTCCTGTAGCAATATAAAATGATGGTGCTACCTTGCTGCCACTGGTACCTATTACTCTTTCCGGGATCATGTATTTGGAATTTATCGAATCGCTCAATTGATACAGCCTCTTCGACAAAGGTAAAGATATTCCAATTTCTGCATCTAGAAGTCTTGCGAATTGCTCGATCAGTTTTACATTTTGTTCAGGATCATCTTTTATCCCACGCCCCATGCTTACTATAATTCTGTGGCCGTCAAAGTCAATTTTCTTTTTCAGCATTTGTTTGTTCAGAACCTTAACCTTCAAGTCCTCCGGGTCGATTGTGGGTTTATACTGCAAAATCAGACCTTCTCTAGCGATATCAGGTTCAATTGCATTGAAAACGCCAGGAATAATACTACATCCTTGCGGATGATAATCGCGCATAATTTCTGGATTCTTATTGTCAAGACATAATATGGTAGTCCACAAAAATCCTGAGAAATCCGGTCTATACATCTCGAGAGTTCGCTCGTACCTAATAGTCTGTCCCTTTGTTTTATGTTCGTGTCGGAAATCGATGTCACTTATTACCAGCTTATTAATATCTGACGCTAAACCCGACTCTAGCTCTGCAAGTACCGTCGATGATAAATGCCTCCCTATACTGTCTGCCGCGAAGAACATGTACCTTGGTTTGATGTATGGAGGGATATACTCTGGAGATATCTGCTTTGCAAGACCTGCATCTCTTGAGATCTGGGCAATAACCTTGGTGTCAATAGTATTTCTAGAGTATTCCAATTCCTTATTTTCGGCATAAACGACTACATCAGCGCCATACGAGATTAATTGCTGACAAAGGTCCTGTACTTTGTATCCAAGCACGACTGCAACGACTCTCTCGGATTCCTGGTACCTTTGGTTGAAATCATCCATCAGCCTTCTAGCTTCTCCTAGCATTTCGAGACTTACGGGAACTAGCTTTCCTTCTATGTGTTCTATTACGACATAAAGATTTCTGTATTTTCCGCCACTATTATTAGAAAATGACTCTGTGACCATTTGTTATCAGCTCACAATTGGTCGCAGTTTTGGAACGATTGATTTAATTGCATCGATATCCTGACCCTCAATCAATTGGGCTTTCCTGCTTGCTTTAGCCTTGGGTATCTTTTCAACCCTGTAAACAATTGTAGGAGAACCAGGAAGGCCCACAAATTTAGGATCCACTCCCAAGGATTTACTATCATAAATCTTAAGGAATTGTTTGTAATTATTCGCACGTGCGATAGCTTCTTTCCTATACTTTGCGAATGCTAGGCGTTGGTATATAGTACGATAATTAGGGCTATACGAAGGATCCACAGTTATAAACACTGGTAGAGGCGCTTCGACTTCTTCAACTATTCCATCAAATCCCTGCAGCATTACGAGCCTTTTAACAATTACATAATTCCTTTCTAGGTCAATATTAACTTCTATAACATTTCCCAAGAATGTATATCCTAGTTTCCATGCCGTCTGAGGTCCTGTTTGACCAGTTTCTCCGTCAGATGCCCTATGGCCTGAAAAGACAATATCTATTTTGTTTCCATCAAGCATTTTCACAATTCCACTTCTGAGCACTTCGGCAGTGGCAAGGGTATCAGCCCCAGCGAATATCCTATCGCTATACAGATTCATTTCATCTGCATCAGTAAGTTCCTGAGCTTGTTTTAGTGCTGAATCAGCAATGGGCGGACCCATTGTACCTATAGATATACGTGAGCCGTAGGTTATTTTCGTATAAAAAGCAGCATTGCAGGCAATTGCGCTATGGGGACCTAGTATACTCTTAGTTTCCGCTCTATTCAGGGTTCCGTCTGGATTGTAACTAACATTACCTTCAGAAAAATCAGGCTCGAGTTTCACAATAACCGCGACATTTACCAAAATCTTCGCTACCTAGGCAGTTGGTTTCAGATTTTTCCTTTAAATGGTTTACGAATTAGGCATAAATAGGAGTCAAACGATTGAAAACAGTTCAGTTTGCTATTCCAAACTATTCAAGAAATGGCCAGAAAATGTCAGTTATCCAGTCTCCTTCAATTTCTCATATGATGATCTTAAGCTCTCGTAAAAATCTTCCATGCGAGGGTTTAACAATGCATAAGCCAAGTAGAAATCTTCTGCCTCACGTAGATATCTCTTGATCTTGGCTGCAATCACCGCATCTTGCTGGGTGTTCAATTTGGATACAAAGTTCATATTATTTATTCTGTCTGCAAGTTTTATTGCCTTTACGTCATAATCTGCTGATGAGAGAATCTTGCAATAATCGTGGAATCTGGCTAACTGACGATCTTCATTCGTTTTGCCCGGGAAGTTTTCAAGTGGTTTTATCTTCAGAGCAATACACATGTTGTAGATCCTATTTCCGAATCTGTATCGGAGATAGGCGTCAAAACCATAATCCTTGGTACGATACAAATCAAGGATTTTTTCATTGTCTTCCATTATATCATGCAGTATTGCAGATGCGACTTCAACACTCGTAATGTTTCTTTTTGCATTCAGATAGTGATCTACAACATGCTTTACTACCGGCCAGATATGTGTTTCAAGGAAAGGAGACTTTTTATCCTCTCTTCTAACTTGACCGTGCACTTCTGAGGCAATATCTAGAGCGGCAGTTAGAAAATCATCGACTCTGACTTGGGAGTCTTGAAGAAAAGTAATAAGATTTTCTCGCGTCAGGAATTCAGGATCAGACATTGTAGTCTATCAACGAATGTTAAAGAAAAGATTTTCCATTTGATCGGATTCTTAAATATCACTGGAGAGGAGTGGTGCTCGTATCTAAAAGTAGGTCATAGTAGCAAAAAAATGGGATTCTGTATTAAATTTTGTAGGTCTTGCCTCAGGAATATTCGAATGTGAACTGGTGATACACGCCACAGGTCCTAGGAAAAAAAAGAAGGGACTCCATCTTCCAATTTTCAATTCTCGCCCTCAAATGATTAACAATTCTGTACTTTGTCTTGGTCCAGTTTTCTTAGTTTAATATTATAAGCAAGCCCAAATCTATGGGCTTCATCTCTCAATGACTGCAGTATTTTTAACGATTCACTCCTTTTGGAAAGAATTATTGGCTCTTGCGACGAATCTGAATATATTTCCTCATTCTCCTTGGCAATCGAAATGCACGATATGTTATTTACATTCTTCAGTTTACTTAATACGGATTTGGCACTATTAAGCTGTCCACGCCCGCCATCAATCAAGATCAAGTCTGGGTAATTGTCTGGTTCATTTAGATAATTTTCTTCTCCTTTTTTTCCTCCACTACTTTCTCTTAAGTTTCCTCCCTTTATTCTATATCTCCGTGTTACAATCTCACCTATCATCGCGAAATCATCTTGTCCTTTGACGGATCTTATTCTAAACCTACGGTATCGTGACTTGTCTGGGATCCCGTTTGAAAATCTAACACATGAACCAACAGCTATTGAAGAACCAAGATTCGAAACATCAAAACAATCGATTATTTTAGGGAGTCTGTTCAAATCTAGTATATCTTTTAGTTCAGTCAAGGCAGGCTCACATCCCCTTTTTACATACGTCAACAAATTTCTGACTATAAGATTCATTATCTGAATTCTTTCTGGCCCGCTCTTCTTGGATATACGAATTATTTCCACTCTGTGAGATGCTATCCGTGTTAATGATTCTTCGAGAGTAATCTTAGAATCAGGATCATCGTTCACGTAAATATTGTGTGGGATTGACGGTACACCAGAATAGTACTGCAATAAGAAAGTCGAAAGTGAGTTCTCGGCAACTAAGTCAAATTCATATTTTTTCCGATCTCTTATAACCCCGCGATGTCGTCGCAGAATCATTACATGGGCCTTGGATCGTACGACGTCAAGTAATATGCCTACAAATTCTTCATTTGAAGCAGATCTTGTTACACATTCCATTTTTTGTCTAGATCTAAGGTTTTCCAGTCTGATAATGGTGTCCCTTATCTCTTTTGCTTTTTCATACTGGAGGCCCATCGAAGCTCGGGACATGTCACTTCGCAATTCCACCATAAAATTATCTATGCTCCTCTTTTCAGAAAGAATATCTGAAAGCGCGGTAACGTTTCTCATATATTCTTCTTGAGTAACATTACCCACACAAGGAGCATCACAATTCTTTATGAAATATTCTAGACAAGGCTTCTTTGGAAGCCTGTTGCATATTCTAATTTTAAATATTTTCCTCAGGAATCCGACGGTCAAGTATCTAGAACTTCCCTGTACAAAAGGTCCAAATATTTTTCCAGGAGGGCCTCTAAACTTTCCTTCTCTACTTCTTCTGGTGACCAGAAGTCTTGGGAATACTTCATCAGAAATCTTTAGATAAGTATACCGCTGCTGATCCTTTAGCTCTATATTGTAAACAGGTCTGTATTGCTTTATCAAGTTAGATTCCAAAAGGAAGGCCTCCATCTCGTTGTCTGTGACCATGAAATCTATATCAAAGACATTTCGTAAAAGACGCGATGTCTTCCATTCAGTTGTACCTTGGTTTTCGCCAAAATAAGAGAATATGCGCTTTTTAAGATTTTTTGCCTTTCCGATATAGATAATTTTTCCCACCTTGCTCTTCATCAAGTAGACTCCTGGCTCAGACGGGAAGCTCATTGATTTTTGTTTAATGGTTATGGAATTTTGTTGGTGTACCAATCTCATATCCCCAGAGCTTCTATCCGTCCAAACATCTCATCAATCGTCCTACAAATAAATTAACGAGCCAATCTGCCATAATCTCAACTTGATAATTTGTCCTTGGCAATGCAATTGAGAAGTTTTGCTTCCTTGACACAGTTGCGTTATTCTACTTCCAGTTCCCACTTTTGATCGTAGGAGCTAATCCCAGCTTTGGCTTTAGATACGTGGCCGTATGACTGTTCGTTTGTTTAGCAACAAACTCGGGTGTACCTGCAGTTACAATCTGTCCTCCATTATCGCCTCCTTCTGGTCCCAGGTCTATTATCCAGTCTGAAAAACCAACTACGTCAAGATTGTGTTCTATTAGTATGACTGTGTTACCCACATTTACTAGTTTGTCTAAGACAAGTAATAACTTCTTGACATCTGAAAAATGGAGACCTGTTGTAGGTTCGTCAAGTATGTAGACTGTTCTTCCTGTATCCCTTCGGGAGAGTTCTGAGGCCAGTTTAACCCTCTGGGCTTCTCCGCCTGATAGCGTTGTTGCAGGCTGACCAAGCTTTATGTATCCTAAACCAACATCGTTTAAAGTGCTCAACTTCTTTTCTATTGAGGGTATGCTAGAAAAGAACCGAAGCCCTTCTTCTACAGTCATACCAAGTATGTCTGCGATACTTTTAGACTTAAATGTCACTTGAAGAGTTTCGGAGTTGTATCGTTTTCCTTTGCACTCCTCGCAGGTTACAAATACATCTGCAAGAAACTGCATTTCTATCCTCTTGACTCCTGCTCCTTCGCATGAATCACATCGTCCACCCACGACATTAAAGGAGAATCTTCCAGGCTTATACCCCATCTCTTTAGCCTTTGCAGTCCTAGCAAAGATCTCTCTTATAGGACCAAAAGCATTCACATAAGTTGCCGCGTTGGATCGGGGTGTGCGGCCAATAGGTGACTGGTCTATCCCTACTACCTTATCCACTTGTTCAAGGCCTGTAATGCTATCATGTGCTCCAGCTCTCTCCTTTGAGCCATAGAAATGGCTTGACAGAGCCTTAAACAATATATCATTTACCAAAGTGGATTTGCCTGATCCCGAAACGCCACTCACAGTGGTAAGGCAACCAAGAGGAAAACTCACGTCTAGTGATTTGAGATTATTTTCTCGAGCTTTCTTTATGGTAATCCACCATTTTGCGCTCCTTCTCATCGTATTCTTCTTCTCGTCATATACCCTGTCCTCACCTCTCAAAAATGAGCCAGTTATAGAATTTTTATTAGCAACTACTTCGTCTAGCAGTCCGCTTACTACAACCCTGCCACCGTGAATTCCAGCTCCGGCGCCTACATCTACTATCCAATCAGCATTTCGAATGATCTCTTCATCGTGTTCTACAACGATCAAACTATTTCCAAGATCCCGAAGTTTCTTGAGTGTTTGTATTAGTCTACTATTATCCCTCTGGTGAAGACCTATTGTCGGTTCGTCGAGGACATAGAGTACTCCTGTAAGGTTAGATCCTATTTGGGTTGCCAGACGAATTCTCTGAGACTCTCCTCCTGAAAGCGTTGACGCCATTCTGTTTAATGTCAGATAATTGAGACCTACATTTTGCAAAAACTCAAGCCTAGATATTATCTCCTTAAGTATGTTTCTTGCGATGTACCTTTCGGTATCGGAGAGCTCAAGATTAACAAAGAATTGATAGCAGCTATTAATAGGGAAGTCACACACTTCCATGATCGACTTGTCACCTATCTTGACAGCCAGCACCTCCGGTCGGAGCCGTCTACCCTTGCACAGCTCGCATGAAAGCTCTCTGATGAATCGCTCCATATCTCTTCTTTTTGATTCTGATTCGGTTTGAGCGTAAATCCTAGCCAAATTAGGTATCACTCCCTCAAAAGAATTACGATACTCCCAAGAAGAGTCAGAATTTTTGGACTTATAGTGATATTGAATATTCTCTTGTGTCCCATACAGAATAACGTTTAACTGTTTTTCTGTCATAGATTTAATTGTCTGGTAAAGATTAAATCCAAATTTCTTTCCTACGTCACGCAGCATAGAAGATCTGAAAGTTGCAAAGTGACCAGTCCAAGGCTTTATCGCGCCTTCCAAGATGCTCTTGTCTCTATCAGGAATTACTAATTCTGGGTCAAATTCCACTCTTATGCCAAGACCGTTGCACTCTCTACAGGCACCAAAAGGCGAGTTAAACGAAAATGACCTAGGTTCAAGGTCAGGCAAGCTCAATCCACAATCTGTGCATGCGTTCCTCTGTGAGTAAACAATAGTTTGGTTATCAGCAAGGACTTTCAGAATACCCTTGGCAGTCTTCAGGGCAGTCTGCACTGCATCAAACAAACGTGACCTCTCTTCTCCAGAAGGCGTCAGCCTGTCTATTATTATTTCAATTGTATGCTTCTTTTGTTTGTTTAATCTTGGATACCGAGTCTTAATCCCATTCGTTTCCTCGTCAGTCAACTCATCAAGGCTGATTATTTCTCCGTCAAGCATGATTCTAGCAAATCCATTCTGTTTTATCTCAAAAAACAATTTTTCATAGGTTCCCTTCTTTGCCTCAACAACAGGAGCCAGTATCATTACTGTCTTTCCTTCACTTCCCTTGAGTATGGAATCTGTTATAGAGTCCGCAGACTGCGCCGTAATTTTCTTGCCGCATTTGTAACAGTGAGGTATTCCTATCCTTGCATACAGCAATCTCAGGTAATCGTAGATCTCTGTGACCGTTCCCACAGTTGAACGGGGATTCTTACTTGTGGTTTTTTGTTGGATTGATATTGCAGGAGAAAGTCCCTCAATCGAATCAACATCTGGCTTGTCCATCATTTCCAAAAATTGGCGAGCGTAAGCTGAAAGAGATTCTACATAGCGCCTTTGTCCCTCTGCATATATAGTATCGAAGGCCAGAGTTGATTTTCCAGAGCCAGAAAGTCCAGTTATAACGACAAGACTGTTCTTGGGGATTTCCAAATTTATGTTCTTGAGATTATGTTCTCTTGCACCCTTTATTATGATCTTGTCTTTCAAATTTCTTTAAACACCTGATCCTGTTTTCCCTGTCCGGGGCATGACCTGCTGACGATCATTACCATTATTATTCTCAAGTGCCGCTCGAAGATTCGAGAGCCGGTCTCTTAACTCTATGGCCTTCTCAAAATTGAGATCCTCTGCGAATAACTTCATTTTCATTTCGATATCGACAGCAAGTTTGACAAGATCGCCTCTTGGCATAGATTTTATCTCCAAATGGATACCTGCTCCTTCGGCTCCTGCGGCAATGGGCTTTATGATACTCCTTGGAGTAATCCCATGCTGTTGATTGTAAATCATCTGTTTCTGCTTCCTTCTTTCTGTCTCGGTGATAGCCTCTTTCATAGATCTTGTGAAGGTGTCCGCATACATTATAACTTCACCATCAATGTGTCTTGCCGCTCTTCCAAATGTTTGGATGAGGCTAGTATTATTGCGTAGGAATCCTTCCTTGTCTGCATCAAGTATGGCAACAAGTGAAACCTCTGGAATATCCAGTCCCTCTCTAAGCAAATTTATACCAACAAGAACATCAAAATCACCTCTTCTAAGTTGGCGTATAAGCTCGGTTCTTTCAAGGCCTTCTATTTCGGAATGCATGTATCTTACCTTCACATCTTTTTTTGCTAGATACTCCGCAAGATCTTCTGCCATTCTTTTCGTTAAGGTTGTCACCAAGACACGTTGATCTTTTGAGGAACGTTTCCTTATTTCAGCAATAAGATCTAGTATCTGGTTCCTTGTAGGTCTAACTTCAACAGTTGGGTCAACAAGTCCAGTTGGGCGAACCAGCTGTTCTACCACACGAGAACTCAAATTTAATTCGTAACCGGCAGGCGTGGCAGAAACAAAAATCACAGACTTGAAGTATTTTTCAAACTCCTCAAATTTAAGTGGTCTATTGTCAAATGCGCTGGGCAGGCGAAATCCATAATCAACAAGATTCTTTTTTCGAGTATAGTCTCCACGGTACATCCCTCTTAGCTGCGGTATAGTAACATGTGATTCATCAATTACTAGGAGAAAGTCGTCACCAAAGAAATCTAGCAAGCAGTATGGCGGCTGCCCTGATGCTCTTCCGTCTAGATGTCTGGAATAATTTTCTATGCCAGAGCAGTATCCAAGCTCCTTTATCATTTCCAAGTCATATTTTGTGCGCGAAGCTAACCTCTGTCTTTCCAGCTCCCCTGGAAGATGCGGAAGCCAGTCAGATAACTCTTGTTCAATTGATGTGAGAGCAACTTCCCTGGCAGAATCATCAATAATATAGTGTTTGGCTGGAAAGATCTTCACAGAGTCTGCATTTCTTTTTCGTTTCATTGTAATCTGCTCGTGTATCGAAATGTCTTCTACTTCATCTCCAAGCAAAGAAACCCGAATCACGTCTTCTGCATATGAAGGTATTATGTCAATTACATCACCCTTTACCCTGAATGTTCCGGGAGTCAAGGTCGTATCATTTCTTTCGTATCTGGCCTCGACAAGGTCATGTATCAATCCACGCCTGTCAGCACCCTTACCCTTCCTTAGAGAGACTGCACTTGCATCCCATTCAGATGGAGAGCCAAGAGAATAAATGCAAGATACTGTAGACACGATGATAGTAGGCTCGCCTGACATCAGCATTGCAGTTGCCTCTAATCTCATCTTTTCTATCTGTTCGTTGACCTCAGTATCTTTTTCGATGTACGTATCAGTCTGCGGGATATAGCTTTCTGGCTGGTAGTAGTCGTAAAAGCTGATGAAATACCCAATATTATTTTTCGGAAAAAATTGCTTAAATTCATAGTAAAGTTGGGCAGCAAGAGTCTTGTTGTGTGATATGACCAGCGTATTCTTATTTACCCTGGATATAACGTTAGCAATTGTAAAAGTCTTTCCACTACCAGTAACACCTAACAGAGTCTGAACTTTATGGCCTCCCGCCAACCCGCCGACCAATGAATCTATGGCAAGAGGCTGATCGCCACGTGGGGAATATAGATCAGAAATCAACGAAAATTTTCTAGCGAGACATTCCATGAGAGGGTAGATTAAGGTTTCTGATGCATATATATTGTTAATGTCATCGTTAACCCGCTTTACATCGACACTAGCCTATTCCTTGCTTTGTAAAGTAGCAAACTCTTCATGATCACAATGGTACAAAACGATAAAATATTTCTGTCACTATCAATCCCAACGCAAAGACTCATTTGCCGGCCAATCAAAGAGGGGAAAGATCTCATCGTTAATAAGGTGACTTGAGTCATTTAGGTTTGATGGTCTTGGGATCCCTTCCTCTAAGCTTGGTAGTGGCAGGTACGACCAGTGGTGTGGGCAAAACGACTGTATCGTTGGCAATTATGTATTCCCTTAAATATAGAATGGGTTACAATGTTCAGCCTTTTAAGGTTGGGCCTGACTTTATCGATCCTACTTACCACAAAATTGTAACTGGAAACCAGTCTAAGAATTTGGATGCCTGGATGATGGGTAAAGAGGGAATAATAAGGAGTGTCTTTGATGCTTCAGAAGGTGTAGACATAGCTGTAATTGAGGGAGTAATGGGATTATACGATGGTCTGAGTGGCAAAAATGATTTTGCTAGCACCGCCTATGTAGCCAAAGTTCTCGACGCGCAAGTTATATTGATTATTGATGCTGGTAGAGCAGCAAGGTCTGTGGCCGCTATGGCAATGGGATATATACAATTTGATAAGGCCGTCAATATATCTGGAATAATTCTAAATAATGTCGCAGGTGAAAAGCACGCTCGGTATATTAGAGAAGCCTTTGAGCAAAAATTAAAGGTCCCTATTGTTGGTATCATTCGCAGAGACAAGGAATTGCGATTAAGGGAGCGTCACCTAGGCCTGATTCCCACAGATGAACTTGATCGAAAGATGAAAGGCAAAGTGTTGGATATTGCAAGAAGTGTGGCTGACGAAATAAGCTTTGATGTTTTATTAAAGATTATCGAAAACCAAAAAAAATTCAAACAACGAAAATTACCAAAAGAAGGAACAAAGAAAACAGTTACCAAGCCGACTCAGCCTAATAAAATAAGAATTGCTGTGGCATTGGACAATTCCTTTAATTTCTATTATGCAGAAAATTTGGGTGTCTTGCAAGAACTTGGGGCCGAAATTTGTTATTTCAGTCCTATCCAGGACAAAAAGATCCCTGATGATGTTTCTGGAGTCATGATAGGTGGAGGATTTCCAGAAGTGATGGCAGATAAGCTAAGTGCAAATAGATCTATGCGCAAATATTTGGCAAAGCTCGCAGAAGATGATATGCCATTTTATGCTGAATGTGGTGGTCTCATGTACCTAACGAAGGCCATCTATGGATATACAAAATCTCCAAATTCATTTAAGATGGTTGGGATAGTTGATGCAGTTACAAATATGGTTGGTAAGCTGACTCTAAGCTACACACAGGCAGATGTCCTAGATAACAAGTATGGGAAGATTGCAAACTTAAGGGGGCATGAATTTCACTATTCAAGAATTGAAGATGCTGCTAAAGATTTAAGATATGCTTACGATATGCGACGGGGCTATGGAATTAATGGTAAGAAGGACGGAGTGTCGATTTACAACTGCCTAGCTTCATATATGCATCTTCATTTCTCTGACCATAGATTTCCGAAAAAGTGGATCGACAGATGTAGAGAATATGCCAAAGCGTAAGATTATTACTCGGAGTAACATATGCCAAAGCACTCCAAATCTCCAACTAACCCCCAATGCCTTTGTTCTTCCATTCATTTTTCCGAACGCTAATCTGTTTTGGAAGTCAAGGGACAGATTCAAAATACATTGCTTTCACACTTCAATCATGGTTCGTTCTACGCATTCAAGAAATAACTCGATGTAATGCCAATTAAATTGTTCTAATCTTTTAAACCCTTGCTTATTCCAAGGACGGCATAGCTTAACCCAGTATCTGTTTTTCTGTTAAGAATTCCTCGACCGTCGTAAACAGGAATATTTCTTAATTGATCTCTTCCAAGCTTCTTATACTCGGGGTGGTCGGCAACTAATATCACAAGGTCGCTGCCTTTCAGTGCCTCCTCTAAGTTGGATGTCAGAATCAGATCACTGCTAAGATTCGGATCTTCACTGACAAGGGGATCGTGAATTATTATTCTATTCACGCCATACTTTCTTAATTCATCTATCAATACATAAGTCGGTGATAAGCGCGTATCAGACACTCCCCCCCTGAACGCAAGTCCTAATATGGTTACGTTTAGTTTAGAAGGATCAGTTATTTTCACTAATTGCAATGCCCGGCTTACACAATAAGATGGCATTGAATTATTAATAATTCTGCTCATTCGAGTGATATCACTTTGCACATTTAAGCGTCGCGCAAGATCCAAAATAAACTGTGGATAGATAGGAATACAAGCACCACCAACACCTATGCCCGGCTTATGTATGTGACAATAGGGCTGAGAATTTGCTGCTTCTCTTGCTTCCCAAAAGTCTATTTCGGCTGCCTCACATAATATTGCCATCTCATTGGCTAAAGCAATATTGACATCTCTATACACCCCCTCAAAGAGCTTTTCCGCTTCGGCTGTCCTAATATTACTAATCATTAGTATCCCTTTTCTAAAAATCATCGAATAAAGTGTGCGAGATATCTTTTGACTGTTAGGACCAATCGATGATACAATAGCAGGATAATTTTCTTCAATATCTTGCAATGCACGTCCTTCATAGATCCTCTCAGGATTGTAAACCATGCAAAAGTCGCGTTCAACTGACAGGCCACTTGTTTTCTCTATTATTGGAACAATGACATCTTCCGTTGTGCCTGGGGGCACGCTGGGGTTCAAGGAAATTACGTCTCCCTTCTTTAGTCCCTTTCCTATTGATGTAGCTACTTCATTTACTGCCCTAAGATCAGCCGACATCTCTTCAGATAGAACAGGAACACAGATCATTTTGAAGTACGACTTTTTGGACGCCTCTATTGGATCTTCAAATAATTCAAAACGATTGTTTTTCAAGGCCTCTGCATATGCCTCCGAGACTCCAGGTTCTGGAATCAAAGTCCGGCCTTCCATTGCTGCTCTTAATACCTTTCGAGAATTGTCAACACCTATTACATAGGCACCAGCCCTCAGCCAAGCTGCGGCTAGCGGAGATCCAACATGACCTAATCCATAAATTGCAATCTTTAAACTTCCATCCTTGATCTGCCGGATCAGGTCATGATCCATGTCTGCGACAGAGACTGAATTAGAAACCATAAAGTACTTCTGATGCCTTCAATTCTGTATATATTTGATTACGCCCGATTTGAATACTGTATAATCAACTGACTATCTTGCTCGCCATTTTGATATGAAAGGAACATTGGTATACTGTTTTCTTAATTATACCTGCTATTATTTAGATAATTGTCTGATTGTGGTAGCAATTCTTTCTATAGCCTTAAAGAAGCTCAAACTAAATTTAAGATTGTCTTCTCTTTTCCAACTTGTGTAAATTCTTACTCTGTTATCCTGGGGGTCAATTCTGATTGCCCCTTCATCTAGCATTAAGGGCATCAACATTTCGGATAATGTTTTGTCCGATTTTAGTACGTCGGCTAATCTCCCTCCACTCCACTGTAAAGCTATTACTGTTTTGTTTCTAAGATGACCTCTGGTTAGAGGCTCACACTTAGCCATGAAAATAGCAGGATCTACAACTTTGACAGAGTCTACTATAAAATGAACCTGATAGTATGGAAGAGCACCATATGGAAGAGGATTTGGGTCATGTGAAGACATGGGTCTACTGAATCACTCAGAAGCATTCGTATCTACTTGTATATCAATTTATGTTCCACTCTGCCGGTTTATTATTCTGCTTAGAATCAAAAAACATCTCTACATTGGACGTGAAAGTAAATTGTTGTTCAAATCTGTCATGACACTAATTTGTATGCTTCTTTATGGAGATAATTAGAGAGTTCGGATATTTGAATCCTTAGTTGCAACATTGTATCTCTGTTTCTGATCGTCACTGTGTCGTCAGAAAGGGTTTGCCTATCGACCGTTACTGCAAAAGGTGCACCAATCTCTTCAAGCCTTCTATATCTTCTTCCGATTGAACCAGACTCATCGTAAAAAACTGGGAAATCTAATTTGAGTTGAGAATAGATCAGTTGAGCTTTTTCTCGCAATCCATCTTTTGTTATAAGTGGAAGAATTCCTGCTAATATGGGTGCAAGATACGGTCTTAATCTCAGAACCGTTCTTTCATGTTCGAAGTCTTCGAAAAATGAATGCTCTAAGATTGAATAAATACTTCTATCTATCCCCATAGACAACTCAAATACATTAGGAAGGACCTTGGTATTGTCAATGGGATCAATCACGTGCAAATTCTGTTTGCTTACTGTGGAATGTCCCCGGAGATCGTAATCGGAACGGTAATTACATGCCACCAATTCCAACCAACCAATGCTCGTTTCAACTTCAAAATCAAACGCAAAAGAGGCATAAAATGCTTTTTCGCTGGTCGAAAGTTGTCTTAGGCGTGTACGATTCATGTCGATTCCAGTTTTTTCATAGAACAGAACTAAGAGTGTTAGGTAATAGGCAACTAGATTGTTTGGTATTATAAGTTGATCAACGGCATCTTGTGCGGTTATCTCCTGATACGAATCGTTAATGTACAATCTGAGTACTTTTTTCTTCATTTCTTCGAATTTTGGTACCTCGTCAAGTCTGTTTGGATTACAAAAAATTTCTATCTCAGCCTGATAGAATTCACGGAGCCTGAGCAAGCTTTGTCGGGGTGCTATTTCATTCCTAAAACTTTTGCCCAGTTGCGCGATTGCCAAAGGTAGTCGTCCCCTCATAGTCTTAAAGATCCGAGGGAAATCAACAAATATCGATTGACATGTCTCAGGTCTGAGATATGCCTCGTCGTTAGACGGACCGATACCTATCTTGAACATCATGTTGAATCGGGTAGATTTCTCAAAAGGACCTCCACATTTTGGACAACTCAATTTATTTTCAACTATAATATTGTCTATTTCAGAACCACTAGCTAATTCTGGAAGCTCATGACCCGTTATTTCAGCTATGTGTTTATCTGCTCTAAAAGTTGATCCGCACTGCTTACAGATGATCATTGGATCAGTAAAATTAGTTATGTGGCCAGATGCAATAAAAATACTTTTACTCATGATTTGTGAACCATCAATTTCAAGCATTCCGTCGCGTCGAACAAGTTCCCTTCGCCATAATTCTACGAATCTATTTTTCATATTGACCCCGGTCGGTCCATAATCCCAAAAGCCAGCTGGCGCATCACCGTAGATTTCGCAGGAAGGAAAGTAAAATCCTCTTTCGAGGGCTAGCTTCATAATTGTGTCATATGTGTTCATTCTGCTCGAACCAATTCGAAGACGAGTACTATTTATGTTTCTTCTGAACTTGATTCGACTGAAATTGAGAACACCAAGTTAACCAGTTTGGAAGAGTCGCAGTTGCCTCTAATCTCATCTTTTCAACCATTTCCTTGAAGATTGGCTCTTACTATGAATTTGCCAGTTCTAATGCTACTCGTAAGTTGTCTAGATTATTTCTAACGGAATCCTCTTTAGTTTCCATTATTATGGGTTTACCTTTCAATTTCCTGTTTTTCAAAATTGCCGACATTCCTTTAACCCCGATCTTACCAAGTCCAATATGTTCATGGCGATCAATGTGGGATCCTAATTCTTTCTCAGAATCATTTAGGTGGATAAGTCTTAATTTTTCCAAGCCTATTATACTGTCAAATTTATCGACAAAGTCGTCATTCTTTTTTTCAGATCTCAAGTCATAACCTGCGGCAAAGGCGTGACAAGTGTCCATACATATTCCAACATTCTTTGATGAAATTTTATCTAGGATGGATTTTATGTCCTCAAGTTTGCTGCCTATACTGTTTTTTTGTCCTGCACTATTTTCCAACAGTATAATCACTTTTCCATTTTTTCTACGGGAGGATTTGGAGTGATCTGTTGCGGTATTGACACTATTCACTAACTGGTCTATCCCATTTTGAGGTCCACTTCCAAGATGACTTCCCAAGTGCACTACAAGGTTAGGAATTTCTAATTGAAAACATCGGTGCAGTTCGCTTATTAGCGAATCTATGGATTTCTTGTAAAGTTCGCCGGTTGGTGCCGAAAGATTGGGGAGGTAAGGCATATGAACTGCGACAGCATCGGAATTTATTCCACTGTGTCTGAGCTTTAATTTGAACATTTGCACATCACGTGCGTTCAAGACTTTTTCAGCCCATCCTCTAGGGTTTCTAGTAAAAATTTGAAATGCATTGCATCCTATTTTTGACGCATTATCTACAGCGTTTTGCAATCCTCCGGCAATAGAGACATGAAAGCCTATCTGAACATTCATACTTAGATACTAACTAAAGAGCCGATATATTATACATGATAGTATAATTATTATAGTTACTCTGAGATATGAATTCAATAGGATTGGCAATAAAACTCGGTCCTGCAGATTTGGCAAAATATCCTTTTCTTGAGGAAGCCTCGGAGTACATCAGGGAAACTAGATTTGCAATTGAGGAACTTGACCGCCCGGAAATGGACCACATACTTAGACGATCCGTCGATATACTGGAAACTGAAATATCAGCAGGAAAAGTTTATACAAATCTTGACAAATATGAAATTGAAATTCTGAGTTTTCTGGTAACTCTCATAATGATTAAGTCGATTGATTTAGAACCCGTCACCAAAAAACATTCGCTATTAGAGGCTATGCGAACTGAAAAATTCTTGGCAGAGGATTTATTCAAAGAAAAATCCTTACCGAAGAAAAAACTCCTATTGCATAAGATATTCCAGGAGTTATTTGACATAGATATTCATTTCGATTTAGACTTGACCATATTTAGACTAAGTGTTCCTGATTACCTTATGCGAGCTTCGAAAATGAATGAACAGGAGTGGAAACTGATTAATCGGTCAGTTCATTCTGGATATGTGTACATCGATACAGATGAAGCGGTCAGACTTATACGCAGTGAGCTAAGTAATTTGATCTATGACCGAATTAAGACCATGAAAATTCCCTTGGTTCCAGAAAGGGTCAAAATTTGTGCCGAGGAACTTAGGAAGAAATTTTCAATCTATTATACTTATAGGAAGCATCATATCGTTTCTGATTATCCCCCCTGTATCAAGCATGCCATTGAGATGATGAATACAGGAGAAAATCTTCCACACTCCGCAAGAGTAATGCTTGCAACTTATATGCTGACGATAGGCAAGAATACAGATGAAATAGTAACAATGTTTCAGAACTCTCCTGACTATAACGAAAAGGTGACTCGTTACCAAATTGAGCATCTCGCTGGAAATAAGGGGAGCCGCATAAAATATTCAGTACCTTCGTGCAAAAGATTACACAGCGAGGATCTTTGTTTTGCTACTGTAGACTGCGAAAATATATTGAATCCAATTCAATTCGGACGAAAGAAAGCGAATGCTCAATGAGCCTGAAGACGTCATCTGACAACAGCTCGTTTCTTAAGGGCCTGTTCAGGGAATATTATTTTAAAGATAGCAATTCGTTAGGCACTCCTTCTATGATTGAAAAACGTGAATTCGGATACATGTCATTTGATTCCATTATGGTAAGGCATCTCTCTTTCAGGAACAAGAAAGAATTAATTGCAAGATTAGTTCAAGAATCACCTTCAGACGTTTATTGCTCTAACGGCTACTACAAATTTCCGACGAATTCAGTTCAGAGCAAGGAATGGGAAGGCGCTGATCTTATCTTCGATATAGATCTCAAAGACCTGAACATGCCCTGCTCATCAGAACACTCCTTCTATGTGTGTGATCAGTGTGGCGCATGCAATGTAAGTTTTCTTAATGCATGCACCGTTTGTTTGGGAAGAAAAATTTCTCGTAGTACAATCCCTTGTAGAAAATGTCTGATTTCTCTTAAGAAGGAAACACAACGGCTAATTGAATTTTTACACGGAGACCTCGGAATAGCTGATGGAAGTATAGAAATATTTTTTTCTGGAAATGCTGGATACCATATACATGTATCAGATTCGGAGTTTAAGACTCTTGATTCAAGAGCCAGGTCTGATCTTGTTGATTACATCTGTGGGAATGGCATAATGAATGAAAGCATCGGAGTTCGTAAATCCAAGAATGGCTTTTATATCAAATTTCCTAAAAGCGGCATGGTATTTGGATGGAGAAGACGAGTAGCCAGTGAATTTGGGATCAATCAGTCATCAATTTCGAAGCTAAAGAGGATCGTGGAATCAAATGGAGGCTACAGTCAATTCAAGGATGATCTCTCAGCTAAAGCCAAATCGATAGGAGTTCGTATCGATCCTCACGTTACGACAGATATACATCGTATATTCAGAATGCCTGGAACGATCAATGGTAAAAGTAGCTTACTTAAAGTAAAAAGTACTAATTTGGAGACATTTAATCCGCTTGACTCTGCATGTGTGCTAGACGACCGCCAAGTATACATACGGAGCAAAGTAAATTTGAAATTATATCTTCATGAAAATTACTTCAGAATTAAAAACTCTATTGAAAGGCTTCCTGCTTACGCAGCCGCCTATATGATATGTAAAGGGCTAGCGGACTTTATAAAATAAAGACTATGTCTACTGAAGTAATAGATTATAGATTATGGAGTATCCTGGATCATGTCCCTGACTATTGTTTGGTATCACTTTCAGCAAAAATGCTCCTAGCTGAGAATCATGACAAGATCTGAGTTGTTAATGCAAATCTCCATTCTGACGACTTGTTTGGATAGAAAGTGAATGCCTTTACTCGACATCATTTAATGTACTTTTGAACATGAAGGGGGATCATTGAGAATAATTATATCTCTATAAATGATAGGTAAGACAGGTAAATATTTTTGAAAGTACTTGTTTTGGATAATAACTCGCCATTTACTTCAGATATACTCAATTGTCTCGACAAATTAGATCAAAAATACGAATGCAGGAAATGCCTTGAAGCTCCAAATCCACTTTACTATGATCGCAT
>JAKEIK010000061.1 GCA_022545895.1 Nitrososphaeraceae archaeon
AGATGAAAAATAACAAAAAAAAGATCAGCAGTAGAACAGAGATAATAATTCCTACTCAGAATACATCCTATGGCAAAGTAGATTGCCAATGACTAGCAATCCTTGGCCAAAACTGCCGCTGGCAGAATGGAAAGACAC
The DNA here is from genome assembly GCA_022545895.1 of Nitrososphaeraceae archaeon. GTDB lineage: Archaea > Thermoproteota > Nitrososphaeria > Nitrososphaerales > Nitrososphaeraceae > TA-21. The sequence goes on from JAKEIK010000061.1 coordinate 139, forward strand.
ATTTGAAACTCTGCACATGTGGACCCAGATAGTAGGCAAGATTCGGCTCAAGCTCACGCCGCTCGAAAATCATTGGTGGAACGTTACATTGTATGTAACACCACGCGGACTAACTACATCCATTATGGCTTATAAAGGTCAGCACTTCCAAATCGACTTTGATTTCATTGCCCAGCTCCTGCTTATCGAAACAAGTCACGGTTCCTGCAAGACAATCGCTTTGCAGCCGGAATCAGTAGCTGAATTTTATCAAGAAACGATGGCCGCGTTGGAATCACTTGGAATATCTATAAGCATCTGGACGACCCCAACCGAAGTTCCTGATCGAATTCCCTTCGAGCAGGATCAGAAACATGCGAGCTATGATCCCGAATATGCGAACCGGTTCTGGCGCATTCTAGTAGAGACTAGCAGGGTGCTTAAGGAATTTCGTTCCCGATTTATAGGAAAGGTCAGTCCGATACATTTTTTTTGGGAGGGTTCGATCTCGCTATCACCCGCTTTTCAGGACGTCCAGCACCTGCGCACCCTGGCAGTCCATATGTGGCCCGTTTTGTGGATGTAGAAGCTTATTCTCACGAAGTAAGTAGTTGCGGTTTCTGGCCAGGTGGCGGTCCAGTCAATGGACCTGTATTCTATGCTTATGCTTATCCTGAGCCTAATGGCTTTAAGGACTGTCCGGTCCAACCATCAGAGGCATTCTACCATACCGGTATGGGTGACTTCATGTTGCCCTACGATGTAGTCCGTACAGCGAAATCACCAGATGATGTCTTGCTATCTTTCCTACAAAGTACATATGAGGCAGCAGAAATATGTGGCAATTGGGATAGACAAGCATTAGAGCGCCAATAAGTAATTAGGATCTTGGTAGCAGCCTGCCACGGTTACCAAAAAAAAGTACACCTAATTGCAATCAACCATACAACCATAAAATCGCTCGAGTTCAAACATCTCTAAAATAGACGGACATATGACTACCTAGTTAGAAGAAGTGAAGATTTACAAGACATATTATATTGTCCCGTGAAAACTAAAGCAAGGGATTAAAACATTTACGCAAAGTTTGCTCGCTTGATCAGCCACGAAGACGTAAATCTAGATTCTCTTCGATCACTATCATATCTAGGCGCCTGGTCGCTCAGGGTCCAAAAATGGGCAAGCATTCTATTTTGTTGTTACTACATACAGGACATATGGAAATATGCTTATCGTAATTTGTCAAATAAGATGTGGACCAATAGCAAGACTTGCACATCAAGAAGTATATACTATCATATTGGAGGGTTGCTTTTTCTTGATGATTGCAAGATTTCATCTCGCATACGATAGAAATCTATCATACTTAAATTAGGTAGTAATTTAGAACTTAGTAGGTATTCTAGTTAAGACTATCTTTATGACTTTTTTTACTTCCAATTCTTATTAATACCTATAAACTTAATTAGTAACTATTTGAATGGTCGTTAAGATTTTGAGAGGGGATTGCATTAAGATGCACTATTGGTCATGGATAAATTACAAAACCAATGCTGTGTGTGGAAGATAGTCAAAACACTAGCATTTTCGGTCCCCCTCCATAAATCTTTTTATATTCTTAGATACTAATATGATTAAGTCGTAGGAGCTGGGGGTTACACCGTTATTAGTACTCATTACTGAGGACCCCCAGTTTTTAAATTATTATCCCTCAACTAGTAACTTAGCTTTCCCTTGTCATCATAAGTAATTTCGCCATAAATTTACATTATCTAGGTATCAGAAAAATATAAATTTTAATTGTGAGCAAAACTGCTATTGCAAATCATTTTTCACAACTGGTGGAGAGGATGCTACTCTACACAAGCCCCTCACATCAGTTATGATTTTATTTAGCCTTCAGTTATTTGAAACGCACTTCTTGCCTGTTGTGTTTCATACCCTGAGGCAGCTACTTGCGCCTCTATTGTCAGTTCCCCGGCATCACCATTTTTTCCAATTGTCCAATGATACACAAACTGTCCGTTGGGGTCAGTAGTTCCGCTAAAGTCCTTTACATAATTGTCACCAGGATATAGTAACTTGCCTGTAATAGTCGCACCGGCTATGCTTTCATTCGAAGCTGCATCTGCCACGGTTATAGTGATATTTTGGTCACTGCCTCTTGATACCGGATTATTCAGAATATCAAATATAACCGACATGGTCTTTGTGTTTTCTCCTGATACTGCTGGCTGAGAACTAGCTCCAGATGAGGGTGGTAGAGTCGGGGTCACTTGTTGTTCTGGTTGTGGCGTCAACGTTCCTGTCTCATTTATGGCACTGAGCACAGAAGGCGTAAAGTTCGAAGTGACATTCGTACTCGCAGTCGCTTGACCTGTTCGAATGCCTATAGCATTCACGCTATACCATTTAGTAGATTCTGGGCAAGATAACTTTGCTGTTATCCTGTTGCGGCCATCTACGATGTCTGTATAATTTGAACTCAGAGTGAAGCTCCATTTTGAATAGTCATCAGGCCCGGATGCTCCGGTTGCAGACGCAGTATGATATGGCTTTATGTTGTTTACTATAACTGAGACAGTACAATCTTTGGCGATATCATCAGAGGATTCGCCCGAAGCTATCAGCTCTTCACCTATGGGAACCTGTTGGCCCTCTAACGGGCTGACTATCTTGACTGATTCGTTTGAAACTGGCTGTAGAGCCAAATCTTCAGTAACTTGACCGTATGAGATATGGTTTGAAGCCATAAAGGCAATAACTGCGATGAAAGTGCCGGCAACAAACCAAAAGATATTTTGTTTCATTGTAAATACATTCACTATATCAGAATTATAATAGCGTTGCTTAACACGATGATTGATTCAGCCAAAAAACGTTCATGATTCGATTAAGATCTTGAGCAAGAGTACCATTGACCATCATCATTATTGGTCATGTCCATGATGCTCTTAATTTGTTGCGAGTAGCGGGTCAATCATATGGCGGCCAACTTAGTAAGTATATAAATGGTCGTTAAGATTTTGGGAGGGAAAAACTATAACTTGCATTATTGGTATCAATCTCTCAATAATCAGTTATCCTAATTTGGATTAATATTAATTATGACTTACTTTAGTGTAAATTATTAATTATCTACTTAATTGGACTGATCGCTAACGCTCACAAACTTAATTACCTGTGTGATCAGGTAATTAAGAAATTAAGCATTAACAAATTTCATGGTGAACCAACGGCAGCATTCTTCTAATGAACAATTAGGACATTGAAAAGAAGAAAGACTTGATTGACATTCTTCGGGTGAACAATTGCAGTCTGCACACTTCATCAAAAGCAATATCTCCTTTCTGTGATAAATGTTTTAGAAATGATATGGACATCTATCGTGGTCCATAAAATATTATTACAGCTAAGACTGCCACGTCAAGCCCTACTTAGGAAACTAGAACCCTAATGCGACTTCTCTTTTACACTGTCTGGCGGATTCTCTGCAATGTCTTTCATTATGGTCACTCTCGGATTCAATACCCACCATAGAGATTCCATAGAGATAATTTTACAGTGAAAGATTAGAAAAGGGTCTAGCACAATTAAATCTCCAAGGAAAGTAAAAATAGTTTGAACATTTTTAATACAAGCGATTTGGTAAGTTCCAAACATTTTACCACAGAAGAGGCAAAGAAAATTGGCGAATCGTTAGGTGTTGACTGGAGCAAATTCGATGTAGAGCAATTTAGAATGGGATTAGATGTTGAGTTAGAACACGGAATAAGTGACCTTCAAACAAATGTTACAAATGATAATGAAATGATTACTGGCAAAATTGCACTTGCACATCTGAATGAATTTCCTGATTATTATACGAGACTAGGAAAGATGGAAAAGGAAGCAAAGGAATCCCATGATAGAAAATAGAAAAGGGCTTCAATGAAAAGTTCACACGGCCAATTCTGAATAGCCTGATTTGTAGAATTTGTAACTATTTTGTAGCAAAATTATTGTTCTGTTTTTCCATTTATGCATACCGGTAATCTGCCTATTCTCGACTATACAACTTATATGACATTTCGGAGGATCTATGAATGGAGCTCGGTTAAATGGTAAATTTCAAATTTATAGCATCTGTTATACTAGGCATTTTAGTTTTAATGACAATAGCTGCGGGCAGCAACATTATTCCTGTTTCAGGTAGTGTGAACAATACTAGTAGCGCAAGAGCACAAGTACAAGCTCTTGAGCCACATTCAAAGACCCACGAATATACGCTAGTAGCAGAAGAGACTACACTAGAGATAGCTCCAGGTGTTCGTGTTGATGCATGGACCTATAATGGTACTATTCCTGGACCAACCTTAACAGCTACAGAAGGTGATAGGGTCATAGTCCACTTTATTAACAAAACGCCATTGCCGCATACAGTTCATTTTCATGGAGACCATCCTAGTATCCAAGACGGTGTGTTTGAGCAGGTGATGGCAAATGAAACTTACACTTATGATTTCATTGCCACTCCAGCTGGAGCACTAATGTACCACTGTCATGTCTCACCAGTAATGCAACATGTGAGAATGGGATTGTATGGCGCATTCATTGTACACCCAAAACATCCTTTGCCTCCTGCAAGAGAATACGTCCTTGTCAGTGGAGAATACGATACACAAAATCAACTGAATCCGTTTCCGGAATACTATATGTTCAATGGTTATGCTGGAGGGTATTTGACAACACCCCTTCCTGCGAGAACTAACGAGACTGTTAGAATTTACCTCATAAACATGGGACTCTCTCCTTCATATGGAATGCACATCCATGGAACTCTGTTCAAAGCGTATCCCTCAGGTATCTGGCAAAACCCTCCATTGAGAATACAGTCATGGGAATTAGGATCAGGGAACGCAGCTATATTAGAGGCCAAATGGCCTTGGCCGGGTAAATTCACATTCCATTATCACGGCATTCCTGAAGAGAGGGGAGCAATGGGATACTTCAACGTGACAAATTCCCCTGTAAATGCGATAGATGGGAAGGATGTAGCAATTACAAAATCGATAAACATGGTAGACTGGCAGACGAATTTGACAAAGACTATGCAGAAGGCGAATGCAAGTGGAACTGTGACTACATCCATAGTCCATCCTCATAGTAACAATCATGGCATGATAATGGAAACAAAAAATCCCCAAAAACAGTCTTCTAATATCTCCACTTCTATTAGTTCAATAACAAATGATGTCTCTATAGTGAAGAATGCGGCTACTCTTGGTGATAAGTCATATTCACCGAACCCGATTACAGTCGAAACTGGAAATACAGTTACGTGGACTAATACGGATAACATTGTACATACTGTTACGTCTGGCGAACCTAATACTGTCAACGCAGGAGAATTATTTGATTCAGGCCTAACAGCCCTTATAATGCCATCCAAGTCATTTTCACATAAATTTATTCATCCTGGCGAGTTTTCATACTTTTGTAGGGTGCATCCAACCATGGTAGGGGACGTAAATGTCCTTCCCTAAAATCGTTAGAAATGTGAGTAAATAAACGAGAAGATTAATACCCTGCTAAAGGGAGTGCCAGCTGGATTAATTGTGTTAAGGAATCGATAAAACTTGGATTCTGGAACCATGAAAATACCTGTCTATTGGCATAGGGACGGTTTGGAGGATTCGTTCCAATTCTCCCTCCATTCAGTCGTTTTAACAAAAACTAATTCTCTATCTAGAGTGTCTATAAAAACCGTATGGCAGAGTGTGAATTTGAATCCCTTTCTGATTTTGTATAATCAGTGGTCTTTCTACATTCTAACTTTTTCTTGTATATGATACTAGGTAACTATTCAAATGGTCGTTAAGATTTTGGGAGGAAGTAGGTATAACTGCCATTATCGGTCTTATCTCCAGTGTCAATAATCACGCTGACTTGACAGAAGATTAGAATGTATTCTTTAATAACTATTATCTCTTCACAAATTATTCACAGTGTGAGCTTTAGTACCTTATCTCTGCTCAACCATCCTTTCATCGATAGCTTTAATATTATTAAGTGGAACGTATTCTAATGAAAAATGGTAAAGAAAACACCTTTCTTATCTGTGCTGTAGTGTTTTCATTTGCAACAGGAATGGTTATCACATTAATCCAAACAGGCTATTCTTGGAGTACGCATATGACGTTCCATAACTTGGCTGATAATGCATCTGAACTTTCAATAGTTGCTGCGTCTTCGTGTACGGCTCAGATAAATTCCAATTGTGAAGCAGGTGCTGAATATGTGTGGTATAACATAGACGTATTTACACCGCCTAAGGACCAGCAGACACCTAAGTGTACTGTAAATCCCATAATAGGTCCTGATTGTGTTTATCCTCATCTCATTCAGAAAGCAGGGGTGTACGGTCATTGTGATGTATATGTAACAGGTTCTGATGGAAATTATGATGTCACACATCATTGTACAGCTGCTAATGCAGCAGGTTTGAAACCACCACAAAATATGACTAACATGACCGCCGGAACAAATACGCCCAAATCTTGATTGCCATGCGGTGGATCAAATATTGCCAGTTCTAATTCTTCGAGCTCAGCTAAATTGAATCTCGAAGAAGGAATTAAAGCATTACAAAACGGAGATAGAGGAGGAGCTATGATTCACCTAAATGCTGCAAAAGAAGCAATGACAAATGATTCACCAGAGGCAGTGAAGCATTTTGAAGAAGGAATGAAAGCGTTAGCTGGTGACGACATATTTGGAGCAATTACCGAGTTTAAATGGAATAACACAATACCGTGAAGTTAATGCAATCCAACTAACTATGTAATATTGTATTCTCGGCATGCAAGCCTCAAACAGTATGCAAAGGATTATTCTGAAACTCTTCTAAAAGAAAAGACATATGGTATAGCAGGAATCTAGATTCATCTATTCGAACGAACTCGCATCTCTTCTAATAGTTTTGGAGTTGTAGCATCCTTAGATAACGTTTTAAAGTAATCAATAAATTGCTTCGCAGTGTAAGTATCGTCATACTTTGATATTGCGATTGTAAATTGTTCTGGATTGATGAAATTTACAGTATCATAGACCACTTGAATTCCATCTACAACCATAAAGCTGAGTGGCAATTCAGGCAGTCTCTTCAGATCAAATCTTGGTGATTTAGTAATTTTCTTCACCATCTCTGCAGTTTCTCTATTTGGAGGTGTTCTAATTATAGCAGCAAGCCTGCTCTCAACGCTAATCTGTCCTGGATTGCCGTCCATTATGTGAACTGTAACACCCTTACTTAATTTCTCGAAAACCTTGCTTGAAACATAAGGATCATGGTATCTTGTCGCAAAGTAAATTTCCTTTTCAGCATTATCCATAACTTTAAGGACTTCTACTATTAGGTCATCAAACTTTTTTACGACACTAAAACTTGAAAGTTGAGTTGCATTGAGAACTCCTTTCATGTTCGTAGTTTCAATATACTCATTCATTATCTTCTCTTTCTGTTCAGGAGGAAAATCACCCCTACTTTTTAAGACATCAATACTTTTTATCTGCCAGTAATTTGGAATTATCTTGTCCATTGTCTTCAAATGGTTTTCGTAAACAATTGAACCAAATGATGTTAATTTGTAAATGGATTGATGCTTTTCGATTAACCCGAAGTCCACAAGACGTTTTAATCTTACGTAATACTGCTTCTTTGTTTGATTGCCAATGCCATTTGAAGTCGACTGTAATCCAGCAGATGAAGCAATCAGGATCTCAACAGACTGCTTATCTCCCAATAAAGCGAATACATCCTCGGCTAGTATTGGAACAGTCTCTTGGTGCATTAATTATACCTTATATTATTTCTATATCATTAATGAGCTTCTGAGGAATTAATCATATTTTGTCCTATATTGGAAAATTGATAGCACGCTTCTCTACGCGTCGCTAAAGTGCCTATAAATAGATATTGAAACAAGAATTGTACAAAGGTTAGTTATAGACAATGGAAGGAGTTTCTGTAGAAGATGTAATGAAAGCAGTTTCTGATACCAAGTCACTTGATATGTTTCGTTCCATTGCCAAAGGAAGTATTGAAAGTGAAGTATTGAAACAGACAAAAGGACTCTCGAAGAAGCAGTATTACTTCAGAATGAGACAACTATTGAAAGCAGGATTGGTACAGAGAATTAAAGGTAGTTTTTCGCTTACATGTCTAGGAGCTGTTGTGTATCATGCCCAGCTCATCGTAGAAAAGGGAGTCAATAATTATTGGAAGCTAAAGGCAATTGATTCTATTCAATCTTCGGTGGAAATAGGAGAACATGAGCGTATGAAACTCATCAAGACGATAATAGATGATAGCGGAATAGAAAGTATTTTGGTTGCACAAAAATAGATTTCGATAAGTATTAAAAATCATTTTAATTCTAATTGTGACAAAATAATCTAATACATGCAAATCAAGGTACATTTCAAATTTATTGAATGATTATGGACTATTGTCCTTGAGTAACGTTCTAATGACATCCTTCAATTTCCACAAATAAATTGGTTATTTTGAAGGGTCATATTTGATAACGCAGCTACTGGTTAACTTGTTAGCTACTGAGAATAATGCCCATGTCAGAAGTGCAATTGAAAGGACACGTAATGGCGTCTGATAATTAGACAAAAAACTTGATGCAGCAACACCTGTTCCTCCAAAGACAGAAACAAGAAGGAATCCTAATGAGGAACAACTAGCACATGTACTTGAGATCACACTTACAGTTGAGCCAGAGAAAAAAGCGGCAAGCCCTAACTTCAGTTTTGAATGTCTAAACACATATACATTCATACTGACCACTATTCCCAAAAGAATTGCGGTCAATGTTGCAAGAATAAAGCCTATTACCGCATCATCTGGAAGATAAAATATTACAATAGGCGAAAAGAATAGCAATTGGTCAAATACATTAAAGACAATCCAAAATACCGTTGCTGTTCCGCCTGTTATTAACAAATATGGCCAATTTGAAAAGACCGTTCTGAAGGATAGAATTAGTGAATCTTGCCAAGATGTTGTTATAGGCATAGTTTTTTTGTTAGGCATTCACCAGCTTAATCTCCAGAAATCTTCTTATCAATTATTGCCTGAAATGATGGGAAGGGATATGCACCTAGTAACACTTCTCGGTCTGAACCATTATTCTTTTGGATTATGTAAGTCGGAGTGCCCTGGAAACCTGATGAAAACGCAAGGTTAGTATCATTTTCCACCAATGATTTGTATTTCTGGCTGTCGAGACAGGAATCAAATTTTTGTGTATCCATCCCAGGAATTCCTGCAGCAAATTTCTTCATATTATTTGCACTTGCCCAGCCAGAATTCTCTTCCCCTTGATTATTGTACAATGTCTTATAAAAGTTCCAAAACTTTCCTTGGTCATTGGCACATTGCGAGGCCATCGCAGCGCTAAATGAGTCAGGACCATGTGTCACAAAATGTTTAAAGACCAAATTTGCTTTCCCTGTCTGAAAGTATGTCGAATTAAGCGAGGGCTCAGTTTGTATTGCAAATCTCCCACAGAAGTGACATTGAAAATCTCCGAATTCTATTATTGTAACGGATGCAGATTGATTTCCAAAAGAGGGCGAGCCTTGAGCTACTAGATTCGAGAGTGCAAACTCATTGGGTATGACAGTGTTGTTTGCTATTTGTGTCATATTCGGAAGCTGGCCAGCCGGAGAAAAGCCGTTCTGCACATTGGGATTTTCTTCGTGTGCTCGTTCTTCAGCAGTTTCAGTTCCTGTTTCGGCTGCAGTTGCTAGTTGAATTGATTCTAACTTGTTCAATGAACCCATCTGAGCATAAATTAAAGTAGTGAGTATGGTAAATGCCATAAAAGTATAGAAACCATTCAATCTTTTGGACGTTCGTAGTAAGTTAACAATTCCAATAAGAGAGGAAAAATTTGTCATTAACAACATAACTTATTCAATGAAAGGGCAACTAATATAATTTAGGGGGTTGGGTTAATAAGTAATCCAGTTCTGGAGCAAGACTACCGATAACCGGCATCATCGGTCTTATCTTGAATGTCAATAGTTAGTTATCTCAGATTGAATTAATATGAAGTATAACAAGGGGCTAGTGATTTGTGAATATGTACTTGAAACCCCCTCTACCAGTTTGTAAGAAGTAGACACATCGTCAATTCTGAAACATAAGTTTAAATTTTCTCCGCGGAACAAAATTAAACTGTGTCAGCTAAGTGTCCAAATTGTGAAACGGAACTGAGTCCTAATACAGTAATTGTCTCCGAAACACAGGAAAGTGTAAGAACATATTCTTGTCGTAGGTGTGGAACTAGTCTCAAAGCAGAAGACCTCGCAAAATAGGGAGACCAGGATAGTCTTTCCATCAATATAGTCCCATGGATTGACCTGTTGTTCATCCCTAATGATATATATTGGGCTAGCTACGAACCATACTGTTTGTTCTAGATTGTCAGAACATGTTCGTCGTACTTGTTTTTCTTCACAAGCTTGGCCATCTCTACTGCTCCCAAAACGGTCCGCATGATATCTCTTTTCATGGGCGACTCCTTAGTACTCATCATGCTGTCATAGTTATTCTCCATATCTTCGGCATACCACCCCCTGCTCCATCCCACAAATGGAAATTTACCGAAAACAAATCCTAACTGGGACCAAAACGACAACATCTCGCCTGCAACATGTTGAACATTGTCCTGTCCTCCAGTAATTATAAACGCAGCAGCTTTATCTCTGATAAGATACTGATTATGAGTAACCGATTGATTCTGCACGCAATTCATCCTTTGAACCATTTGATAATACAATGAACTGGCATTTCCCCATCTGATTGGTGTAGAAACTATCACTACATCTGACCATAGTATCACCTTTTCGTATATCTCTAACATCTGGTCTTCCTCATCCATTTCAGAAATTGAACAAGGAAAAATGCAAGCTTTTGCATTTTTGGAATAGTAACCTTCACAGTGCTTAAAATTCAATTGTCTGAGCTTGATCATGATGCATTCAGTACCCAACTTTTTCTTCGCATAATCTAATGCAAAGTTTAGCGCCCCCTCTGAAGTGCTTTTTCTTGGAGCAACCTTGTCATTTGAGTTAGTTGTTGATATTCCCAAGACATGTACATTACTGTCTAGAGGCATCCTTGAATCTTTGTCCAAAAGTGTTAGATGATTTTTTACTGAATTTTGTAAAGCCGCGTATTTCTTATGAGGAGTGTAAACTTTGTTCCCAAGCGTTGATGGAATAGGATCAATGTAGAGCTTGTTACCTATCACTTTTGTTACAAAGCCATTTACATTGTCTCCTCCTTTGTGAGGCGACTTGCCGGTGTGGACATTATATTTCCATCCATGCCAAGGACACGTTACTACATCTTCTTTTAGAATGCCTTGACTAAGGGGACCTCCTTTATGCGCGCAGGTATCAGATATGGCATGATATTTCCCATTAATATTGAATACAGCGATATCCTCTCTGAGTCCTTTATCATCATAGATTGAAAAGCTCTTCGACCTACCCTCGAGTATTTCAGATGTTAAGCAGAGATAACGAGTTCTATTTTTCTCATTATCTTTCATAATTCTCTTCATTACGCTTACCTGTATTCCATTATCAAATACTTACTAGTAAAGCTAATCGCTAATTTGCGATTATATTCGATTGCCGCCTTCGGTCAAATTCATTGTATTCATACTTATCTTGTAGCCAATTAACTAAATATTTTCAAAGATAAACGCGATATTTATAATGGAGATTTTATCATTCTGGTTATCGAGTTCAATTTATTAGTTCCAATCCTTGGCATAATTGGTTTTGCTATTGGTTTTGTGGGTGGAATGGTTGGCTTATTACTAGGAGTTTTACGATTTCCACTTATCATTGGTGTCGAAACTTCTATCGGTGTTGCAGCAGGAACTAATATTGGAATTAGCACTATGGCAGCCATCCCGGCGGCTGTTGGACATCTCAGACAAAATAAGATAAACATTCGAATTTTTTTTGTTATGGCAATAACAGGTGCTGTTGGTGCTTTCTGCGGTTCACTTTTAACAAAATACGTTCCAGTTGCTTTATTGCTTAGTTTTATAGGAATAATAGTATCCTATGAATCCGTAGTCCTAATCAGAGGAACGTCCAAGATAAGAAAAGAGTCAGATACAAAGAACGAATCCTTGAGTAGGAACAAAATATTGCTGATAGAATCAATAATTGGTTTTGCAATAGGATTTCTGGGCGGTCTTGTCGGTCTAGTATTAGGAAGTATAAGGTTACCAACAATGATTTCTGTCTTAAAAATAAAACCTTCAGTTGCAATTGGTACTAACTTGGCAACATCATCCGTAATGGGTATTTCAGGTCTTATCGGACACCTAGTCAACAATGAGGTTGATTTTTTAATCCTCATTGTAATGGGTTTTGCGGCAATGGTTGGCGGATATATAGGAGCAAGTTTCACTCACCGTTTCAGCGAAAGGAATTTGAAAAGAATCATAGGAATAGTTTTGATAGTTGTTGCAATTACAATGTTCATTCGTGCTGCTACTATATTATGACAGCAGATAACAATAGTTATGCGATATTTTCCTATATTGGTAACTATTTAGCAACAGTCATCAAGATTTTGAGCGAGTACCCATAGATAGCATTAATGGTCATGTCCATGATGCTCTTAAATTGATTCTACTATAAGCCCCCCCAGCATTTGGTGGCATAAGTAGGGTCCCGTCAGGATGCTTTGATAGTCAATATATAGATAGACAATATTATTCGATGGATAGCAAATAGAATTATACAAGAAGCCTTTAAGTCCATTCCTTAACCTATTTTTGTTATCTGTTATCAGTTACAGCAGATTCAGTACAGAATTATAGATATTCTTAACTTGATTACCTAAGTTAAGGAAGCATTAAACCTTCGATTATAGACTTTTCGTTTACCTATCATAGTATTAGATGACATGAAAGATGAATAAAAACCCGAGAAAAGTGACTATGCTAAATGTACTAGATGCACTACATGCACTACATGACCCTGATGGACGTGATTTATTCAATTCTATTGCAACTGACAGAAGGAGCAACGATACCTTTGATTATACTGTCAAAATAACTCGTAAACAGTATTACTCTAGACTCTCTAAACTGATTAAGGCAGACATGATTAAACGTAAAGGAGAAAAATATGTACTGACGCCTTTCGGAGAAGTGATTTACGCAGTACAGCTCGAATTTGAAGAGGCGGTGCACGAGCATTTGAAATCGAAGGTAGAAATAGCCATAATAATTAATTAATATTACTTTCCCACATCAAGGCTCACCACTGATATTACGTTGAGACAAACATTCGTACGCACTTGACAAGTCTACAAAGGAAATAATTAAAAATTAACAAAGTTCAGGAATCAATTATATTTCCATTCTAAATATGGTATTTACCTATCCTATCAATACGCAAGGAAACGGATTGGCGGGTTGCCAATTCACCTCCTTTCCGTTGTCTTGACCAAAACCAATTTTATCTAAGATGGATGTCTATTCCTAATTTCTTTTTTTTATCTACCTCCTCAAACTATTGTAGTAATAGATTAACTAAGTTAAGGAAGCATTAAAACTTCATTTCAAGACATTATATTTGCTGTCATATAGGCACTTTCCGAATTGGAGGGTTTGGTTCCACTATCTCCACCCTCCTTTTCGTTTGTTTATTGAATTTCAAGAAAAGATAAATAATTAGACATTGTTGGACGGTGCTACCTGTATGAACCCTCTATCAAGATTATGCTAGATTAACTAAGTTAAGTAATCATTAAAACTTCGTCTCTAGTCTATGAATTGTCCTATAGTCCATAGGCATAACGGATTGGAGAGTTGCTAATTCACCTCCACTCCGTTTATTCTTGTTGGTATCTGTTCAGATGTAATCAATTCACGAATAGAGTGACTTAGTTCTACATGCTGACACTGTTTGATATTTAGATGATAAGTGACTACTTGAAAGCAGTTGAATTCTGCACTTGTTGGATTTCCAATAATGAAGGTTATGAAAGTTATGGCCGTGATTGCAGAAGCATAATTTGCAGCTCTAATGTACCGTCAGTGTTTAGTTTGGAGTTAGTTTGAAAAAACCTTCTGAAGCTGACTCCAAAAATCCTGACTGGTCTCATTACCATGCAGTAAATTGAATTCCTTACAAACTGTTTGGTCAATTGCTGCCTTCCCTATTTCCGAACAGAATTGATACACACTGATTAGCCCCCTCTCTAACCTCACTCTTTCAAAGTCTACTTTTTGTGCTACAATAAAGCTCAGATAAAAAATATATCCACCTATAGCCACCGTAACAGCCATTCCGATATAGCCGAATACTATCTTTTTCTCCATTACAACTGAACAATAAGCCTTGAACGTTATATTTGAAATTGTCCAATTGTGCTTGCTGGGAGACGAATGCTATAGAATTTCTTGGGAATGAATTATTTTGTTTTATCGAATATGTCACTTGACTAACCAGATTGTCCTTTTGATTTCAGGAGTATCTACGTAAATTCCCAGAGAATTATTTAGAAATGACAATTTCTCACTGTTTGTATTGCTGAAATGGATTATGCCATGGAAAAAAAATCCAGTACTATTAATCGTACCTATGTCTGAGGATATCCAATCAATGCTTTGACCGTCCTTAGTTTCAATTGTTCCTTTACCTGTTGCCTGAACTAATGCAGGAGATAGATACGTATTGATGAATGTCATGCTGTTAGTTACATTTCCAACATTTCTCATGACCGATTCTTCAAGAAAAGATTCTTCTGCAACTTTAAAAGGTGTGGACGAAAGGTCCTTTGCTGCCAGAAATTTTCCCGTAATGGCTTGATAGATAGGTTCACTTTGGTTTAGGGAATTAGTCTTCAGATTTATTTCGTCAAATTTCAAATTTGATTGACTAAAAGAGTATGCCATATTGCCGCCAATTAATAAAATAGTTCCTAACACAAAGACTAGAATGTATTGTAATCTTGCTTGAATCATAATTTTGGTCTATTGATCATACTTAAAAATTATCTGGTTTGATTTGTTTTCAGGGTACCTGACGAGTCATTGTTGGCTAATGGAATGGGCTAGTTTTGAGCAATCCGGACCGAGTCCGGTCAAACGTAGAGAGCAACGTTCCATACAATCTAATGAAGAAATGAAATTACCTGAATCTAACTATTAGTTAGAACGCGGGAGTCAAGACAAACTTGGACTGTGAATTGAGCTTATGCCAATTTGAAATAAATTTGAAAATTCGAAAGGAGGGCTAGGTATGATGACTTGACGATAGACTAGAATGTATTATCCTCTGGGTTCAACGGATAAATATTATGCTTACGTAAACTTGAACAATGGGCCAAAATCAAGATTTTGTTGAAGCAGGCAGAGCGAGTGAAATTAAGAAGGGACAAATGAAACACACAGAGATAAATGGAAAAGAAATCGTACTTGCCAATCTTGATGGTACGTTCTATGCTTTCTCCGATAGGTGTGGTCATATGAGTGCAAGGCTTTCACGTGGGAATCTCAATCAAACTATTGTAACCTGTCCATTCCATGCAGCAAAGTTTGATATCACAACTGGAAAGAAGGTAGGAGAGCCTGTGCTAGAAATCCCTCCAGACATGGAACCCTTGCCTCCAAAGTGGCAGAAATATATGGAAATTGTAGGTCAAGAAATGTCGTATATTAAAACATATGACCAAGAGAGCTATGAAGTTAAAATAGAAGGGGATTCTATCAAGATAAAAGTATAGATAGCTTACCAAGGCCTACGTTACCAATAGATAGGTATAAGCCATACACAGTATATAATATGTGCATGATTAAAGTAAGAAAGGTATTGTGCTATTTCTCTGGATTAGTATTAACGTTAGCTGGAATTCCATTTATAACGGAATTCATCTTTGAATCCCAAGGGGGGCAACAAGTACAATACATGACAATATACCCTGTTATTGGTGGTATTTTGATCGGCTTTGGAATATTGGTGTGTTGTTTGGCATACAGGTCAGGGAATAAGGCTGAGATTATACCACCTTCCAAATGAAGTAGGAAATGGTATGCAAACCCTTCGGATACGTGCTAAAAACACGAGTATTACAGCCAGAGGTTGCGATACTAAAGTGAGGTGGGACAAGAAGTAATTCGGAGAAAAATGTCTAAATAAATGGCGGGATTTTACGAAGCGTCAAGATTATGTTTATTTAATTGATTTGATTTCTATTCGCAACACCCCAATCTCTTACTTTGTTTTTTTCCAAACCTGAATTTGTCCACCGTATATGCCATTATTATAGACGAAAGAAGGGATTTGTGCATAAAATCCCTCCCTGCCAGAACTAAAAGTTTTTGGCGGCAGAGGAATTTCATATTTAGTTCCATCAGGCATTTTCAGAGTCACCCACACAAACGAGTTTTTTTCATCTTTGTTTTCCATATCCAACGTGGCTACTCACAACATAACATAACAAGAATTATTTTAATCTTAATCCAAATGCTTGTACACGGTCAAGAAATAACGGGCCGTTATATTGGATCACAGAAGAGATTCATTGAAAAGAAAAATAATAGCAGTTGTTAATTATGACATTGAGTCAATCTCTATGCAAAAGTATCCTAGCACTTGATGACTCCATCAGATTTGTGGCTGTTGCAAACAAACTTGGCACAGTTGATGCTGCTGAATATCGTACAGGTTTAAATCCTCTATTGACTAAAGAAGAGACAAAGCAATATGCAATGCAAGCTGTTACTAGAGCCTCCCTGAGGGAAGATTTCACTCCCAAATTAGGTCGATTTGAGTATTCAGTAGGAAAATATTCTAATTTAGTTCGAGCAATAATCCCGTTTGAAGAAGGTGAAGAGCAAACTTATTTACTATTGTCTTTTGATGTTGGATCTGATGCAGTAAAAATTATTGAAACCAAGATTGCGCATTTTTTAGCAGATGCTGCTCGGAAGTACTAATCAAGGAAAAAATGTAGCATCCTTTTTCAAAATCTCAAACACATGGACTAATAGACATGAAGGCCTCATATTTATAGTGAAAAGTGGAACAGAAAATATAGATCCGATTCGACGAAGACTAACCTGCCCCTGACACTAGAAATACATCCTGTTCTATTCTAGGAAGAGTATTGAAGAAGGTAGGATCTGAATTAAAGGTAGCTGCTAATACTTCATTCGAATAAGAGCTAAGGGCTCCGGAAATGCCGGTATCCTCTGGCCTCTCGGAATTGAAAAAGACAGCAAAATGACAGGTGTTAGCGGGATCAATGTTTTCTATGTAATGGAAATATGCAGGCGGAATAAAGACAATTTGACCAGGTCCCATTTCAAATGTATTTCCTGTACCATCAGGACTGAAGATTGTCAATTGCGCTTGGCCGTCAATGACATAATCTAGTTCTGCGGCATTAGGATGCCAATGTGGCTCCCTTATGCCGCCTGGTTTAAACCGCAACGAGTATAATGCTAGTCCATCAAGTATGGGAAAACTATTTGCATTTCCTAAAGCAACGCTTCCTCCTGCAGTTTGAATTTGAGGTGGTATTGCTTCGAGGTTAAACTTGTGGGCATTAGGTGTGCTTACCGCATAATTAGCGGGTGATACTACTGCTGGCTTGGGCGCTATCACTACGTCGTGTTGGTCCTTGTAATTAAGCCGATCAAAAAATCCAGGTGGTTTAATTCCGAACGTCGCGTCCATTACTCGATTTGTCATCCAACCGACTGAGCCGGATATCCCCAAATCTTGTGGGAGTTCGTTATTATACGCAATAACAAATTTCGCTTCTTCATTCCCTACGTTTTGAATATCGTGAATATATCCTTTGGGAACATAGGTCATTTCTCCTGGATTAATTGTAAAGGTGTCGTGATTATTCACAGGACTGAATATAGTCATAGATGCTTGTCCCTTAATACAGTAACTTAGTTCAGAAGCATTGGGATGCCAATGGGGTTCGCGCACTCCACCTTTTTCAAGACGGAGAAGAAGCATTCCCATTCCAGAAAGTATAGGGAAGTTATCTGCGTTTGCTGTGGTCCTACTTCCGTTTGAGTTGGATACCTGGGGAGTGGCCGCATCCAAATTAAATGTATATACTGAATTCGTATTAGCCTTGAGTTGAGAACTTGTCATGTTTGCCTGACTGCTCGTATTACTGCCAATACTACCGGTTGTATTAGGGCTAACACCAAAAGCTTTTCCCAAGGGCATAAGTGATGGTAGAGTGATTGCTGCCCCGGTGGCCCCTAACAATTTTATAAAATCACGCCGGGACATTCTACCCCTATTGTCCAAGTCACTGTCTGACGGGTTATTTGACATACGACGTAGTCCTTTGACATATTAATAAAGTTTTTAACTTCATTATTTTCCACTAAACAGGACAATAACGCCAAAAAGACTTAATGAACTGAATGATGCTTATGAAATGGAACACCTGGTTGATAGTATTAAATTGAATTTGTATCAAGAATACAAAGCTGATTAGTTCTACTACTATCTAGTAAGTTTCTCCACTCAAATACAATCAGTATCTTGGACTAGAAAGACTAATGTATTTTGTCCGTATTCAGGTAAATTGTAATGACAGATCCGGGAAGGCGACAAGAGGTTATAACCCTTTATCCAAACGGCAACGGCAGAAAAATACCATTTCATTCTAGGATTGGCACTAAACTCATTGTAGGCTTTTTGATTATTGCAACTATAACTGGCTCTTTAGGATATTTGGGTTTGAACTACGCTCAAACCGTTGGTGAAAAGTTTCATTTACTAGAGCAGAAAACTCTACCGATTATCGATTCATTAAAAGAAATGAAAGTGGCAGCACTAAATATAGAAGCCGATACCAACGAATTTGGTTTTACACCTGGAGTCAGCCGAGACGAGGCTCTGCAAGAATTGACGGAGCAGAAAAACAGATTTAACGAAAATTTCGACATATATGAAGATTTTGTCAACAAATACTTTCCAGATGAAATAGATTTGAAAGAATAGATCCGCAACTCTGCTAACGCTTTCTTTCAAACTTCTAATAAACTGGTGGACCTAAGACAGAGTGCGCTAGCGTCGGTTCCCACTTTATCACCATCCCCCATTCTAGATGCTTTAACTATTGCAAAAGAGACTGCAGAAAATGCATTATTCAAAGCGATAGACAGCGCAATCGCAAATGAAATAGGTGAGGTGCAAGATAGAAGCAAGGCTGTGGATGAGGCAATTAACAGTTCTTCTCTGGTAACGTTATCTGGTATTATCGTGTCTGTAATAGTTGCGGTAGTATTCGGCTTGTTCTTTTCTCGGTACATTTCCAATCCTATTTCAAATTTAAAGCAAGCATCCATCCAGATTGGAAAGGGAGACTATGTTACTGCTTGCAAATTTCTGTCCAAGACACATAGAGGTGACGAGATAGGTAAACTCTCTTCAGAAATTGAAAAAATGAGGCAAAGTATTGAATCAATGAAGACTAACTTGGATGCGCTTGTAGACCAAAGAACAAAGGAACTTGAAATCAAGAATCAGGAATTATTTGAAAGAGAAAAAGACCTAGAAAGAATTAACATAGAACTTGTCAAAACTGAATTAGCCAAAGAAGAGTTCTTATCTATGGTCAGTCATGAACTAAAAACACCTCTTACTCCATTAAAAATGTATGCTGAAATCCTTCTAAAAACAAACAGGTTTGGAGTTCTGAATGAGAAACAACTGAAAGCAGTGAAAATAATTCTAAATAATGTATCCAAGCTTGAATTGCTGATAAACGATATCTTTGATGTCTATAAGCTCGACATTGGAAGATTAAAATTGAATAAGAAATTCATTGAAGTAACAAGGCTGGTTCAGGAGAATGTCGCCGAATTAGAAACGCTCACAGTTGATAAACAAATTGAATTCAAACCTGAAATAATACCGCCATCTGATAAAGTCAACGTACTTTGTGACCAAAAACGTATCGAGCAAGTCATAGCCAATCTGGTCAAAAATTCTATTGATTTTGTTCCTAAGACCGATGGAAAAATAACAATAAGAGCAGAAACTGATGAAACCACTCAGATTGTAACGTTTACTGTTGAAGACAATGGTATAGGAATACCTATTGATAAAATGGATAATCTTTTCAAAACATTTTATCAAGTAGATACAACACTGACACGGAAACATGGAGGCACTGGACTTGGTTTGGTTATATGTAAAGGCATTATCGAGAATCATGGTGGGAAGCTCTGGATAGACAGAAATTATACTCATGGTACATCTATCAAGTTCACCCTTCCGATTGCGAGTAATCTATAGCTATCTTGATACTATTATATCACTTATACGATTGTCACAACTTAACCGTAGGAATACGTGGAGCAAGTTGCACTAATTCAGGTACAAATATAATGGCTATTTGCACAAGCCATGGATCTAGAATAATTAATATTTGTAGGGATACGTCATTGCACCGAACAAAATTGTCAGCTGAATATCTTCCTAAACATTTTGAGCAATTTGAATATATATTATGAAATTAAATTGTCAAAAGTCTAATAGTAAACCAGCTAAATTCACATCTATATTTTGTTATTATTCAGAAGATATTAAAACTGACTTAACAATAGTAAGGAAGAGTCTTATAGATTTGGGTGTATTAATATGTATGAAAATGGAACAATTAGAATTGGTCCACACTAGTAGATTCATTTCAATAATGTTATTTTGTGCATTGTCAGCATTGCTAGTATCAACTCCTGCTTTTGCGCAACAGACGAATTTTGGTGCTATCCTGTCAGGAAAAAATCTATCACCACCGGTGAAAACTGTTGCCTCAGGCACGGCCAAATTTAATGTAGATGCCCAGGGGAATATGTCATACCAGTTAGATGTAAAAAACATTAAAGGCGTCATAGGAGCTCATATTGGTCTTCAGAACGGAACTGATCTTGCCCAAGTATTCAATCCATACATCGAGATTGCTGGCAAATCCGAAATTCCTACTGGAGTGGTAAATGGTCAACTATCAAAAGGAGTCCTGACAACTAGTGATCTCAGTGGTACACTGGAAGGTAAAAACGTTACAGATCTAACCAAATTAATGAATACTGGGTCAGTCTACGTTACTGTTCGGACACAAGCTAATGAGAACGGAGAGATCCAGGGTCAAGTAACTCCATCAAACACAACTGGGCAGTAAAGAATAAGATAGGGTTATTATAAGATGGACATCCTAGACCTTATTCGCCTTTAAGTTTCAAGTCATATACCAGAAATAGATTAGGATGTATTTGACCGTGTACGATACTGGATACCTCTAATAACGGTGCTTTTCTATTCAATGCTGACATGAGATTGTCTATTCCCTGTTCAAGATTTTTCACCGATTCCGTTTTCATCTCTATTGGAATTTGCATCAAGCCGTTGGATTTATCTATTGTAGCATTTTTCAAGCTTCTCAAGAATAATATTTTTAACGATTTCGCAATCTTTGTAGAGGTATCAAAATTTGCGTGATCGATAACGTGTTTCTTGGCTAGATTCAGTGCTTGACTTGTAGGCCCGCTAGGCATAGTGATATTTTCTCCCATTTTCATCGTAGTCCCCGTATTCATCGTCATATTCAGAAGACTAGACGCTTGTGTTACGTCGAGTCCTTGAGAGAGACCATATTCTTTAAGTGCTTCGTCTGCAAGATTGGCTGCAACAAGGGCTTTTGTTGTTAGGTTAAGACTATCGAAAATTATATTATATTTTTTAACAAAATTAGCGTTAACAGTCATCCTATTGTTGAAAAAGGCAATATGTTTCAATAAGTTAGCTGCATTTTCTGAGTGCCTTAATGAAATAGACTTGTTGCTGTGAAGGTTATCCGACGCAAGATTATCTTCAATTTCGAATTGCTTTACTAATGTAAAAAATATTGAAGCCTGATTTTTATAGAAGTTATGAGCATATGCGTGACTAAATAGTGAATAGATTACCATGAAACTTAGCAAAGCTGAAATTACAAATCCAAATTTGTTCATTCGTTGATCAAAATAATCCATGTAATAATAAGGTATTTTCATTGTGCGTTAATGACAGAGATTATTTGCAGATAGAAAAAAGTTGGCTATCAACAAGTCCTAATAATCGTGGTCATATTACCTATCGCTGCACCCTCTCCGGCTCTGATACTATTTCATTACCTCCAAATACGAGATCCATGCTATTCCTCATATAGCACGGTCAACCATATTCTACAAGTATCATGAATAATTTGACATATCATTTTTCCGAGATGCTTAATTATTATTCATACTCGGAGATAACGTAGTCTAAAATGCAAAAGAGTTTATCGTTGGGAATTACAGCAATAACTGCAGCAATTATGATAGG
>JAKEIK010000062.1 GCA_022545895.1 Nitrososphaeraceae archaeon
AATAGCGGACATAAGATGACTGCATTTCGGTATCCCACAATACGCCATTTGCTGCTTTTCTGGCCAAATCAGTAAGACTTTTCTCAGAAAGTGGAAGATTCCGATAATACTGGATTAACTCTGATATAGGCACAACGTATACATCACCAGTCATGAAATCCATAGCATGTGCCATGATAGATAGCTGTTTTGCAACTTTACTCTTAAGACGAATGTATTCGAACATTAACTCAGATGCGCATCTTTTTCCCGACTCATCATGAATCACTGTCGCCAGAGGAGCTATTGAGCTCTTAGCCTGCTTCGACCAAGGATGATGGTCTACCCATATTACTTTCCATCCCATTCGATTAAACTCGCGAATTGCGCTTATGGAAAGGTCTTCTACGTCAGGATTGATACCTAAATCAGAAATAATGATCTTCCCAGTTGATTCTACCTTTTTTACATTGAGCATTATGTGTTCAAACATCTTCTCGAAATTGCTACGACCATAATTATAAAATGAAATATCTGCTTCCGGAAACTTGATTGACGCAATTGAAGCCGAGAAAATTCCATCAAGGTCTGATTCGTGAGAACAAACTATGGTACTTATTGTATCGTTCACCTTTCTAGGATTAGAGAAGAGCAGAAATATGTAGCTTGTTACATAAAAACCAGAGGTACTATCATTACTTGCATAGATGTCCTAACGTTAGCTCGTCTAACAAGAGACCAGTCCCTTGTCGAGATAAATTTCAGTCCCAGATTTGGCGTTATGAATGGATTTGATCGCGAGAAGAACGAAATAACTAAATGCCCACCAAGAACAATTAACGAATATAGGTTAAATAAATTAGATGTTTGTACTCAAAGCAAAGGCACCTATCTGTATTAGGATTTATTCTGGCCGATCCTGAAAGCAGATCTCCTATTAATTTGCCGGCAAAAGAAGGATAAACTTTATGAGGAAAGACACAAGCTTAATAATATAATTTTATATCCCGACAATATTTGATGATCTATAGTATCACATGCACTATTCGAGTATAGCTAAAGACACTACATCGTCTAGAAAGATCTACTTAATAGTATTCTATATTTCGGCGGTGATCATGGCTGCAATTACAATGTATGCGTTATATGCCAGTCTAATAGAATACCTATCAACTGGGAAAACAGTGATAGGTGATGTGCTGGTCACTACCGAATTCCCCGTGAAAGGCCTGTCTAAACTTGTCACCTATCTAATGATTGTTTCGGTGCTCGCATGGTATTGTGTTACAAAGTTAGGTGGAGAAAAGGTAAAGGATGTCAAGCCATCTGTAAAGGCAGTACTTCAACTTATCGTATTGGTTATAGCAGTGGTTTCACTTTATGAATTTGTCTATAATTTTGTGGTGTGGAGTTCTTTGATAACTGTAGATGCAATGCAAGGGGTCATGAAATTAGATACCATAAATGTACCGTATCCAAATCCGAAGGTTCCTTGGAACTTGGTTTTTGCAACAAAAATGTCTTTGGCAGCATTCTTAATTTCAGCGCATGGTTTCTATATTATGGCCAGAAAAAAGAGGCCTGAAAGTTAATTCTAATTTTTGGGGAAAAATGATTAGGCAAACTTTTATTTCAATTGTGAGAAATGAAAATTAAATTTCAGGTTTTCTAATACAATCCAAAATATTGGTTATGTTAATGACATCATACAAAGAATTACGTGTTATTCTTTAGTTAGTCACAGTTATATGATAGTTTAAAAGATTGAAGATCGATGGGCAAAGAGACTGATCCTCAAGATCGCGCTGCACTTGAGCAGAAGGTCGCAGATATGGTCCAACAATCAAAAATGCTTGAATCATACTTGAATGATATTTTGACTAGAGAATCTGCACTCAGCAGATTGATTGAGGAAGCTAATCTCGCTTCAGAAGCCCTCCAAGCACTTTCTGGGGAGTCTGACACTGATTCTATGATTCCACTGGGAATTGGCATTTATGCTAGATCTACAATTGGTACATTAGGGAACCTTTTAGTTAACATTGGGGCTGGCATTACAGTTGAAAAATCTAAAGCATCTACTATAGACTATGTTGAATCTAGAATCAAGGAGTTTGAACTTGGAATAAGACAGTTAACATTACAAAAGCAACAGGTAACAGCGAGATTGAACCAAATTCAAAACGAGATTAATGCTGTTATTCAGAATTCAACCAGTAAGTGAAACATAATAATAATGAGGATGAGACCGTATAGGAAGGTTCAACTTAATTGTTTGATAAGCTAAAAAAAGCCCTATCAGAAGTTGCAAAAAACCTTGGTCAAAAGGAGTTATCTGAAAAGGATCTCGATCGGATACTTGAAGAATTATTTCTCTCGTTACTAGAAAGCGACGTTGCCGAGCAAGTTGCTTTATCAATAATAGACAACATAAAATCTGATCTCACTCAAAATCGGCTTGAAAAGAGTAGTGGTTCTGAACAAATCGTGAAGTCAAGACTAGTTATTATGCTTAGTGACCTTTTTTCGGCAAGTGGCAAAATGGATCTAATTCAGAAAATAATTGAAAAAAAGAATTCAAAGCTAGGCCCATATGTGATTGTTTTTTTAGGCATAAATGGTACTGGCAAAACAACTACCGTTGCGAAATTTTCCAATTTGTTGCACAAACAAGGCTTATCGGTTATTATGGCAGCAGCAGATACACACAGAGCAGGTGCAATAGAACAGTTGTCACAACATGGTACTAATCTCGGTATAAAAATAGTTTCTCAAAGATATGGTGCAGA
>JAKEIK010000063.1 GCA_022545895.1 Nitrososphaeraceae archaeon
AGAGCATCTTATAGTACATACGGGTCAACATTATGATTATGAAATGTCAGAAATCTTCTTTAACGATTTTGAACTTCCCAAACCAGACATTCACCTTGGCGTAGGATCAGGAACTTCATGTTTCCAAATTGGGGAAATTATTCACCGTCTGGAGCGAAAGATTACAGAAAAAAATATTGATCTTGTTCTTGTTTATGGTGACACTAATTCTACGCTTGCTGGAGCAATATGTGCAAACAAGTGCAATATGAAATTAGGACATATAGAAGCAGGTTTGCGTAGTTATGATTTCACAATGCCTGAAGAAAATAATAGAATATTAACAGATCATCTAAGTAATTATTTATTTGCTCCTACCAAAAACGCTGTGAATAACCTGAAAAAAGAGAAAATAAGAGGCAAGGTGTACTGCACTGGAGATTTATCTGTCGAAATCATAGCCACGATTAAAGCAATTTCTACGCAATCAAAAATACTTGACATCCTGGGTCTCAAATCAAGATCTTATTTCCTACTTACAATGCACCGAGCTGAAAATACAAGTTCAAGGGATTATTTTATTCATCTCTTAAAGACTTTCGAGTCACTTATTGACATTACATTTGTATTTCCTATACATCCCAGAACAAAGAAAATGTTCAAGACTTTCGGATTACTAGAGAGACTGTTAAAATGCTCCAATGTTAAAACGTTACTTCCAGTAGGATACATAGATTTCATAGCATTGCTCCAAAATGCCTTAAAAGTCGTTACGGATTCAGGCGGCATTCAAAAGGAAGCATATTTGCTAAAAATTCCATGTATTACAATTAGGAAGAATACCGAGTGGGTCGAAACTATCAAAGGTCACTGGAATGTCCTAACTGGAGTTGATAGCAAGAAAATCGTTGATGCTATTAAAAGACCATCGCCAACATCTAACTATTCCAATTCCGTTTTTGGTAATGGCAAGACATCAGGAATCATTAGTGAACTTATCTCCAGTATTATTCAATAACAAATCAATTTATCATTCAGAAATTACTAATTTCAAAAATCGACAACGATATTAAATAATTAATAATGGTTGTCAAATGTAAATTATGGAGTTTAGTACAATACAAGACGTTTGCACAAGAATTAATATCAATTAAATCAAATATAGCATATTTCCACAATCAATATGATGAAATCACGTAACGCCCCTCGTTTTGGAGTAATGCTTGTATGGACGATATTGCGAGAGTCGTGGACGGCTCTGACTCAAAATAGTATGAGTTTTCCGGAAGTGTTTGAAGATTACGAAAAGTATCATTCCGCCATAAACACTGGTAACTTGTCTAGGGCTAAATTAGTAGAGGATTGGATTGAACCTAATTCGAATGTTCTGGATGTTGGAGTCGGTGATGGGACTGTTTCAGAGTATCTCATAAAAAATAAGCAAGTGAAGGTAATAGGGCTGGACATCTCAGCTACAGCATGTGAAAAAGCAAAGCAGCTTGGAATTCAAACCGAAGTACGCGATATCACTAATGGGTTAGGTCTTCCCGATGGTGCCTCCTATGATTACATTTTATTGCTTGAAGTAATCGAACACACAGCTTATCCTCACAGAATTCTAATTGACGCAGTTAATCATGCAAAAAAGGGTGTGATAGTAAGTATTCCTAACAGTGCTTACATAAAATGGCGAATACAAATGTTGAGAGGATATGTACCCAGACAATCTTTTACACATCTGCACTTTTGGTCAGTAAAAGATTTTGAGATCTTTTGTAAAGAAACAAATATTCAAATTTTGGAATTCAAGACTTTTTTACCCAGACATCTAATGCCATTCCGGAATCTCTTGGCATGGCAACAATGCTGGATGTTATCCCCAAAGAAAAAGGAACTTTAGCCTCAACTTTAAATTTTCAGTTACTAAATAATCGACCCCAGTTTTATAGACTAGAATCTAATATACTATATCTGGTGCACAATTTTCAACACTACTACAAGAGGTTGAGATCTTTGTAAATTCCAGAAAGTTGAGAAACTACATTCACCGCATTATGCTCCGGGGGCAGCCCTTGACGAAATCGCAGTTTATAATCCAGTACTTTAAGTCCAGATGCAAGTGACTGAAGAGCTGTACTACTTAGATTCTCCAAAACAGTATCATTAACGTATCTAATATCTACGTATGTTTTGTATCCTCTTATAAAGTCAGGAATATCCTTATACATTATTGGATTTTTGGTTCTATCAAATACTTCAATATTGAGATTAACGCCATTCTTCTTACAATAGTCTAAAGCCCACTGTATGTTTGTTACCTCAGAATTTACAGTAAATGCTTCTTTCAGTTCTACACTTGAATTGTTGTCTGGTTTAAAATGGTACGTATCAATAGGGATCGGAATATGGATACCATTTCTAACCAATGGCAACAAATCAGGAGTAGATACACATACTGCATCAGCTAATTTCTGAGCCTTTGAATGACCAATCTTTTTCCTATATAACCTCTTCAGTCTTATTACAGTATCTGATAATCGTGATCGATGTGGAAGCATTTGTCTATTTAGTCCACGAATGTCTGTCCCATGATAGTGCAAAATGAATTTCTTTGATTTGTGGAATTTCTTGTGTAATTTGAATAGTATGTCTATGTATCCATGGACATGGATTACGTCGGCATTTTTTCCTTCCCGAAGGCATCTTTCGGTAAATTCCGCATGCGACACATTGATTATATAATCTTTATAGTAGTCATATATTCCATATTTGTCTCCAACATCCTTGTTCCAGATAACCTTAGATTCATGTCCCTTTGTTTGTTGAAATTTTGAATATATACACGCAACACCGGCTGCATCAAGTATGTGTAATATGCGCATATTCAAATGAATTTGTGTATCAATATAATAATCTATTACTTCCAGTAAGATAACACTTTACAAATATTCTCAGGCTAAAATTTAACTTAACTCGTACAATAAAACTCTAGATTTTCGACCATTACCACTGGTAACAACTACATTACCAATATCTATTAGACCCATTGATAAAAGTTGTCTGCCAGCAACCGTTACTTCCAGTGACAAGTACTATATTATCTGTCATACTCTAATGAGTTTTAGTACAGCCATAACTCTGACTTGTAATTTTTATACCAGTCCATTAGTAAAGCAAGGCCTTTCTCAAATTGTACCTTCGGTCTAAATTCTAATAGTTTCTTTGCTTTTGAAATGTCTGCAATAAGTCTTTGCACTTCAACCGGTCTGGGTTCGACATGAATTGGTTGCAATTTATTGTCTTGCCCACCATGTTTTATTACCAAGTCGGCTATCTCGTTTATTGATACTTCTCTACCACTACCAAAGTTTATGCCATTTCTTCCTGGATTGCCCTTGGACTTTAGTACAGTATCATACGCATATACGGCGTCCTTGACAAACATGTAATCCCTAGTCTGTTTGCCATCACCGTAAATAATAGGGGGTTTGTTCTGTAATACCCTGTTTATGAAAATTGCTATCACACCTCCATAGCCGGTATCTTTTTGCCTGGGTCCAAAAAAGTTGAAACATCGAATTATGTCTACACCGAGATCATAGGTCTCATTATAAGTATAACATAATCTATCAGCAGCAATCTTGCTTACTCCATAGGGGTGCTTTGCGGATAATGGGTGAGACTCATCCATGGGGGCATATTCCGCAGAACCATATACTTCACTTGTCGATGAAAACAGTATCTTGTTAATGTCATTCATCCTTGCAAATTCCAAAATTTTCAGAGTACCGCCAAGATTTATTTTGAAAGTTTCTTCAGGATTCACAATCGATCTATCAACATGAATCTGCGCAGCAAGATGAAGTATGGCATCAAAATCATTTGGCAGTTTGGAGTATAATTCATTCAAGGCTATATCGCCCCGAATGAACTTAAAATTTTTCTTGTGCAGAAGAGTACGAATATTGTTGAGGTTACCGTTCATTAAATTATCGACCCCATATACTAGGTGCTCATCAAGTACATATTTTTCAGATAGGTAGCTTCCCAAAAAACCTGCGACTCCGGTTATGAGAATTTTCATATGGCTAATCTCGCTCCTAACCTGAAGGTGGAATTACTCATTTAACTTGCAGTTATATCTAACTCTTTTAAAAATGTAATATTCAGAAGTTTAATTTTAAATATATTTATTTTCATCATCAATTAATATTTC